>JBJHDJ010000110.1:0-7356 GCA_050486485.1 Porticoccaceae bacterium | reverse complement strand
AATGCCAGATATCGGTGAGATAGGGCGGCTAGTATGTTGGATATGGCGGCAAATGTGAATGTGCCAGGGGCGTGTCAATTAGACTTGGGGTTTGCCGCCTGCACCCGCGGCCTCACTTTTCACCGCCGATACCCAGCCGCTTCAACAACCTTGAAAAATTGCCGCGATCGACACCCAGGGACTCGGCCGCCGCGGCCTTGTTGCCACCGTGCTGGCGCAGGCGCTGCTCCACCAATTGGCGCTTGAAGTCGTCCACCGCCTCCCGCAGGGGCAGGTGGTCCATGCCGGGCACCACCGCGGCGACGGGCGCCCTGTCAACGGCGGGCGGAGTTTCACTGCCCAGGTGGCGGCTGTCCAGTTCGATGATGCGATCCCTGGGCTGGCCCTCGCTGAGGGCGCGAATGATACCCCGGGACAGGGCGTGTTCCAGTTCCCGCACATTGCCCGGCCAGTCGAAGGCGCGGAGCCATTGCCGCGCCCGGCCGCCGAGGCGCACACCCCTGAGCCCCAGGCGGCGCTGGTCCCGCTCCAGGAAGTAACCGGCCAGCAGATTGACATCCTCGCCCCGCTCCCGCAGCGGTGGCACCACCAGGGGGTAGACGCTCAGGCGATGATAGAGGTCGGGACGAAAGCGGCCCTCCGCCACTTCTGTCTTCAGATCCCGGTTGGTGGCGGCGATGAGCCTGACATCCACCCGATGGTGCTCGTCACTGCCGATGCGCTGGATCTCGCCATCCTGCAGGGCGCGCAGCAGTTTGGCCTGCACCGCCAGGGGCAGCTCGCCCACTTCGTCGAGAAACAGCGTCCCTTCGTGGGCCAGTTCGAACTTGCCGGCACGGTTGTCGGTGGCGCCGGAAAAGGCGCCCTTGACATGGCCGAACAGCTCGCTCTCGGCGAGGGATTCCGGCAGCGCCGCGCAATTGACATAGACCATGGGCTGGTCGGCGCGGGACGAGTGGCGGTGGATGTGGCGCGCCACCAGTTCCTTGCCGACGCCGGTTTCACCGAGTATCAGCACCGTCAGGTCGGAGCCTGCGACCGTTTCCGCCTCGCGGCGCAATTGGGCCATGGCGGCACTGGACCCCACCAACTCTTCCGGCAGGCCGTGGGGCTGCTGGCTCAGCTCGATCTTCTGGCGGCGCTCCAGTTGCTGTTGCAGATGGCTGATCCAGTCGGCCGCCCGCACCGTGGCGGCGGCCACCGCCACGAAGGCCTCGAAGGCCTCCAGGTTGAAATTCTCGAAGGCATTGGCGGACAGGGCGTCGAGGGTGATGGCCCCCCAGGGCTGGTCGTCCACATAGAGGGCGGCCCCCAGGCAATCGTGGACATACAGATGATCGCTATCGATGAGGCCGTCGTAGGGATCCGGCAGGGTGCTGTCGGCGGGAAAGCGCACCGGCTCGCGGCTGTCGAGGATGCGCGCCAGGCGCGGATGCTCGCCGATGGCGAAACGCCGCCCCAGGCTGTCCGGGGACAACCCCTCCACCGCCCGGGGAATCAGCAGGCCACCTTCCCGCTCCAGCAGGGCGATGGCGTCGCAGGGGAAGTTGCGGCGAAACACCGCCACCAGGCGCTCGAAGCGTTGCTGGCGGGGCATGGTGCGGGACAGATCCGCCACCAGACTGGCGAGATTGCTGAAGGCATTGTGGGTTGTCATGAGCCGGAACCTGGGTGGGCGGTGGCGCAACCGCCGACGACTTGTCCCAATGACAAGAACCGCCGAACAGCCGTTGTGTTTTTTACAGGGTAGGGAAATCGTCACGGCATGGCAATCGCGGGCATGCCAACCCTGCGTCGACAAGGACGGGGTGAGACAATTTGTCGCATGGGACGAGGTCGCTAGGGGCACTATCATGGCCCCCGTCAAGGGACGGATACAACAACCATGTCGCAATCCATTTCTCGCCAAAAACTGTTGACCCTGGCGCTGGTGTCCAGCGCCTGGTGTGGCGACCTGTCAGCCCATGTCCACCCCCCGTGGATGGAGCAGGTGATCATCACCGCCACCCGCGAAGCCCGCGCTCGCGACGAGCTGCCGGAGTCGGTGGGGGTGCTCGATGCCCAGGACATCAGCAACATCATGCCCAGCCACCCGGCGGAGCTGCTCAACCGCCTGGCGGGTGTGCACATCAACAATATGGGTGGCGAGGGCCATATGACCGCCATCCGCCAGCCACTCACCACCGGCGGGGTGTACCTGTTTCTGGAGGATGGCATCCCCAGCCGCCCAACCGGGTTTTTCAATCACAACGGCCTCTACGAAATGGATCTCACCCAGGCGGACCGGGTGGAAGTGACCCGTGGCCCGGGTTCCGCCCTGTACGGTTCCGACGCCATCGGCGGCATGATCAACAGCCTCACCCGGACACCCGGCGAGGAGCGGGAGTTGGGCCTGACCCTGGAAGCCGGGGAGCACGACTGGTATCGCCTGCTGATGTCCGCCAGTGGCGCCATCCATCCCCGGGGCCGCGCGGGCATCCAGGTGAATGTCACCGACAACGGCGGCTTTCGCGACGCCGCGGACTACAGCCGCGTTTCCGTGACCAGCCGCTGGGACCATGACTGGAGCCAGGTGCTCACCAGCCGAACGGTGCTGGCCTGGTCCACCATCGATCAGAGCGGGGTGTCCGGGCTCAACCAGCAGGACTACCGCCGCAACCCCACGAAAAACCTGTTTCGCGGCGATATCGGCTACCGGGAAGTTCACGCCCTGCGGCTGTCCAGCGAGTTGGCCTGGCAGCCCGCCGACGACCGGCTGTGGACCCTCACCCTGTTCGCACGGGACAACCGCATGGACCTGATGCCGTCCTGGATGCTGTCCTACGACCCCAATGAATACACCACCGAGTTCGCCACGCTGGGACTGCTGGCCAAGCACCGGCGCTCCTTCGACAGCCTCGACCTGACCTGGATCACCGGCATCGATGTGGACTATTCCCCCTCCAGCTACCGGGAACGGCGCATCACTCTGGTGCGTGACGGGGATCTGCTGGTGGGGTACAGCCGCACCGGCCGCGTCAATTACGACTACGACGCCGACCAGTTCACCCTGTCCCCCTACAGCCAGCTGGAATGGCAGCCGGTGCCACGGCTGCGGCTCTCGGCGGGCATCCGTTACGACCGCTTCCACATCGACTACAGCGACAACCTCGACCCCTCGGTGCCGGAAGTGGGTGTGTTTGCTCCCTTGCCCTTCCCGACCCGGCACTTCAGGCCCGACGACCAGAAGGTCAGGTTCGACCAGTGGAGTCCCAAGCTGGGCCTGGTGTACGACCTGGCGGACAATCACAATGTCTACGCCACCTGGCGCCACGCCTTCCGCGCCCCCACCGCCGGCCAGTTGTTCCGCGGCGGCGCCGTGCCGGATACCACCGATCTCAAGCCGGTCACCGCCTTGAGTCGCGAGGCGGGACTGCGGGGTCGCCTCAGCGCCTGGCTGGATTACGATCTCGCCCTCTACCACATGACCATCGAGGACGACATCGTCAGCCTGATCGTCGACGGCACCCGCAAGACACTCAACAGTGGCGAGACCCGCCACCGCGGCGCGGAACTGACCCTGCGCGCCCAATGGTCGCCGGCCTGGTCGGCGAGCCTGGCGGTCAGCCACAGTCGCCAGGAGTACCGCGACTTCAGTTATATTTGCGGCTCGGCCACCTGCAACTTCGCCGGCAACGACCTGCCCCGGGCGCCGGATACCATGGCCAATGCCACCCTGGCACGGAGCGGCGCCGATGGCCGGTGGCGACTGGAGCTGGAGTGGGAATACCTGGGCTCCTATTACACCGACGAAACCAACACCCGCACCTATGGCGGCCACCAGTTGTTGCACCTGCGGGGCCAGTACCGGTTGAGCGACACCCTGGAGCTGTATGGCCGCGTCCACAACCTGGCGGACCGCCGCCATTCCACCTACACCAGCAACCAGGTGGGAAGCGCGGATCTGGAGTACCGGCCGGGACAGCGTCGCACCGCCACCCTGGGGGTGCGGTGGCGGGTGTTTTGAGGGGAGTTATCAGTTATCAGTTATCAGTTATCAGTTATCAGTTGGCAGTTGGCAGTTGGCAGTTGGCAGTTGGCAGTTGGCAGTTGGCAGTTGGCAGTTGGCAGTTGGCAGTTGGCGGCGAGAGGTTAACGGATAGGGGGCATGGTGGCGAAAACGAAGGGAATATCCGCGGCTCACGGCGCCATGCGCTGGCACCGCCCCGTGGGCTGGGTGGGGGGCATCGCCCTGCTGGTGCTGGGTCTGTCTGGCCTTACCCATCCTTTGATGACCTGGTTCGGCCCCCAGCAGGCGGTGTTCGCGCCCCCCCGGGCCACTTTTACGGCAGCGGAGGTGTCGGCCATCCCTGAAGTGCTGGCCCACAACCACATCGACTCGGCCCAGGGAGTACGGGTGATCGCCACGGCGGAGGGCAACCTGCTCCAGGTCAGCGACGGCGATGGGGTTCTTCGCCGCTATTTCAGCCTCGAGGACGGACGGGAGTACCCGGAACTGGATGCAGGCCAGGCCAAGTGGCTGGCGCGTCACTACACGGGGCTGACGGATACCCCGATCCGCTCGGTGCAGTTGCACACCCGTTTCGACGCCGCCTACCCCGCCGTCAACCGGCTGTTGCCGGTGTGGCGGGTGGCCTTCGACACGGACGACAACCTGAGCGCCTTCGTGCACACCGAGCTCAATGCCCTGGCCACCCTCTCCAACGATACCCGCGTACTGCAACAGACCCTGTTTCGCGCCCTCCATACCTGGACCTGGCTGGAGCGCTGGGAACCCCTGAGGGTGGCGGCCCTGCTGGTGCTGAGCCTGGGCTTGCTGGCCATGTGCCTGACCGGCCTGGTGATGACCCTGGCGCTGCCGGGCAGGCGCATTCCCGATCCGCGGCGTCGCTGGCACCGCGCCCTGGCCCTGGGCCTGTGGGTGCCCCTGCTGGCCTTCACCGCCAGCGGTCTCTACCACCTGCTATACCATGCCGGCGACAGGGAATCCCCCGGCACCGCTTATGGAGTCCCGTTGTCCCTGGCCGGTGGCCTCGCCGCGCCGGTGTTTGACGCAGCCGGCGCCCCCGGCCCTCAGCAGGGTTTCAGCGCCATCAGCCTGGTGGCCGGCGAGGCCGGTGGCATTCTCTATCGGTTGGTGAGCAACGGCCAGGAAGGGCCTCGGGCGGCGAACATGGCGGCGGACCACCACCATGGTCGCTTCGAAGGTCGATCGGGCGCCCGCGCGGTGTGGCTATTGGATGGCTCCAGCGGGCTTGCCGTGGAAGCGAACGACGAACAACTGGCCAGGGCGGCGGCCGCCAGGCATCTGGGCATTGCCGCCCCCCGTCTGGGGGCCAGCGCCCTGGTCACCCGCTACGGGCCCGATTACGATTTCCGCAATCGCCGCCTGCCGGTGTGGCGGGTGGCCCACGATCAGGGCACCCTGTTCATCGACCCCGCCAGCGGCGTGCTGGTGGATCGCGCCAGCGGCGCCGATCGGGTGGAAGGCTTTACCTTCAGCCACCTGCACAAGTGGAATTTTCTCACCCCCTTGACAGGCCGCCAGGCGCGGGACGGACTGGTGGTGCTGGTGATCCTGCTGGCCACGGTGTTCGCGAGCCTGGGCTTCGCCATGCTGCTACGACAACGAAGACGCCCTCTGAAAACTGAAAACTGAAAACTGACAACTGACAACTGAAAACTGACAACTGACAACTGACAACTGACCTCAACGATTCCCCCAAAGACGGGAGACCGCCCTATCCGACCCCAGGGTGCCCACCACCAGCGCGACACCGCCGGCAACGCCAAACACCAGCACCGGCAGCAGATAGCCCAGCTCGCCCGCCCCCAGGGCCACCGCCAGCACCGCCAGGGCCAGCAGGGTGAACAGGGTGCCAAGGGCGATCAGCACCTTGCGATTAAGGGGTTTGTAGGCGTAGGGGCCCTCACCCCGTTCCAGGGGAGCGAGCAAGGGGCGGAAACATTGTCTCAACAGGTTTTTCATGGTGGTCTCTTGGTCCTCAGGCGTCCTATTGCCCCTGCGCAATCAGCCGCAGCAGGTCGTTGCGCCAACTGTCCAGTTCACGGCGCAGGCGCCGGTCCTGGCGATCGCTGCGGCTGTTGAGCACCGCCGCCAGGGCGTCGGCGATCACCGCCACATTGTGGGCGTTGTCCGGGTTGCTGGCCATGCCATCCTGGGCCAGCCGCGTCGCCAGCAGTTCCCGAATCTGGTCCTGCCAGCCGAATTCACGGGTCGCGAGGATGTGCTCCAGATCGTCGATCATCGCCTCCCGGCCTTCCAGCCATTGGGCATCGGTGCGGATGATGCGGTTGCTGGCGTCGGCAAGTATCTCGAGTTGCCCGCTGTCGAGGCGGCCCATGAAGCGGCGAATATTGCGCTCCAGGCTGTCCTTGATCTCCTCCCGGTATTCACTGTCATCGCGCTCCAGGTATTCCTCCTCCCGCTCGGCCTGACGCTCCCGCAGGGTGTCGATGAATTCCGCCACCTGTTGCTCACTGAGGCCAGCCCCCAGCACCAGCAGCCAACCCAGGACACCGTCCTGCAGCCGGGCGGCGGCCACCTCCGCCTTGCCGTAGAGACCCGTCAGATCCTCGCCGGAAACCTCACCGTCGAGCAGCTCCACGGCCTTGTCGAGCAGTTCCACATAGTGGGGCAACTCCTCGTCGCGGTGGCTTTGCAAGTAGTCGGACACCAGCTCCCTGGCCTGGTGGCGCTGCCAGCGATCCAGGTCGACGAAGCGGTTCAGGTACCAGGGCACCAGGGTTTCCAGCCGATTGTAGACAAAAACCGGGCTGCCGCAGGCGGTGACCAGCAACAAGGCAATCATCGCAATCCACAGGCCCGAACGCTTCATTCCGACCTTCATGCTGGGAACCCCCTGAAATAATAATGATTGGTTGATAGGGCTGTAGCGCAGCCGCCAGATTACCAGTTCCTGCGCCCACGGCACCACCGGCGAATGCCTGCCCACAAATGCCTGCTCAATGGGCTTTAACGGTCGAACGCACAGGTGGTTGGCATCGATACTGCCATCATGGTGCCGCCGCCAGGCAACGGGCACCTTACCGCCGTGGACAATCATGGCCGCCAGATCAATGGCGATGCCAATTGACGGACCGGTGACACCGACCTATGGTTTAGCGAACTCCACAACACAAAGAAGCAGCCAAATGGATTTCAGTCTCGGCAAAACCCTGTCCTTGCTGGTGAAGACCGCGCCCTTTATCGGGCTTCGTCTGGTGATCTACTTCGGCATAACCCTCGCCTATGTGATCGGCACCGGCGGCGGCGCCGGTATCGGCTGGCTGATCGGCAGGGCCGGGGAAAACCCCGCCGGGGTGGCCTTCTGG
>JBJHDJ010000109.1:0-7466 GCA_050486485.1 Porticoccaceae bacterium | reverse complement strand
TCTCGAAATCGCTCCCCCGGGACACCGCCCTACTACCGTAGAGGGGCTTAACTCAGTGCCATTGCCTCTATTTGTGGTACGGATGCCCGGCATTGATGGACCAGGCGCGGTACAACTGCTCCATCACCAGGATGCGCACCAGGGGGTGCGGCAGGGTGAGGGGCGACAGGGACCAGGACTGGCGGGCGCGGGCCAGGCAGGCGGGGGCCAGTCCGTCGGGGCCGCCGATCAGCAGATCGTAATGGCTGCCGCTTTCCTGCCAGCTACGCAACTGGCTGGCCAGCTGCTCCGTGCTCCACGGCCTGCCGGTCACCTCCAGCGCCACGACCCCGTCACCGGGCTGGATAACCCTCAGCATGGCCTCCCCTTCCCGCTCGATGGCCCTGTCGAGGGGCTGGCCCTTGCCCCGCGGACCCACGGGCAGCTCCACCAGTTCCACGCGGATCTCCGACGGCATGCGCTTGTGGTATTCGTTGAAGCCCTGGGTCACCCAGCCCGGCATGCGGGTGCCCACCGCCAGAATGCGCAGACGCATCAGGGCTTGCGGGTCTTGAGCTCTTCCGGGCGCACCGCCCAGAGTTTTTCCAGCTCGTAGAACTTGCGGGTTTCCGGCAGCATCACATGAACCACCACATCCCCCAGATCCACCAGCACCCACTCGGCGCTGTCGAGCCCCTCCACCCCCAGGGGCTGAAAGCCCGCCTTCTTGCACTCCTCCACCACATTGTCAGCCAGGGCCTTCACCTGGCGGTTGGAATTGCCGCTGGCCACCACCAGGGTATCCATCACATCGGTAACACCGGACACATCGATGACCACGATATCCTGGGCCTTGATGTCCTCCAGGGCGTCGATCACGAGTTGGCTGAGGTCGGTTGTCATTGCATCTCCTGTAGGAACGACACGATCAGGGCCCTGGTTGGTAAAGCCCATGGTTATGAATGTAGTCCACCACCGCGTCCGGTGTCAGGTAGCGGATGGAGCGGCCCTCGGCCAGGGCTGCCCGCAACTCGGTGGCCGCCACCGGCAACAGGGTCATTTCCGTGACATGCACGGCGCCGGCTGGCCTGGCCCGCAGCGGCTCCACGGTAGGCGTCTGGCGCGCGGCCACCCACTCGGCCACCACACCGGTGGCCGGGGGGCGCCAACCGGGCCGGGCCGCCACCACCACATGGGCAAGGTCCGCAAGCTCCCGCCAGCGCCGCCAGCTATCGAGGGTCACCAGGGAGTCCATGCCGATGCACAGGCACAGCGGTGGATCCGCGCCCAGCTCGCGGCGCAATTCCTCCAGGGTATCGATGGTATAAGTGGTGCCGCCGCGGAGGATTTCCCGGTCGTCCACCGCCAGGCCCGGCTCGCCGTCCACCGCCAGGCGCGCCATGGCCAGGCGATGGGCCGTGGCGGTGAGCGGCGGGCCCCGGTGCCCGGGGTCGGCGCAAGGCACCAGGCGCATTTCCTCGAGGCCCAAATGCTCCCGCAGCTCCAGGGCCGTGCGCAGGTGGCCGATATGAACCGGATCGAACGTGCCGCCGAAAATACCGATGGCCACGGTTAGCGCCGGGTCTCCCCGTTGCCCAGCACGATCCACTTCTGGCTGGTGAGCCCCTCCAGGCCCACCGGGCCGCGGGCGTGGATCTTGTCGGTGGAGATGCCTATCTCGGCGCCGAGGCCGTATTCGAAGCCATCGGCGAAGCGGGTGGAGGCATTGACCATCACCGAGGCGGAGTCCACCTCGGCGAGAAAGCGCCGGGCGCGACCGTAGTCGCCGGTGACGATGGCCTCGGTGTGGCCCGAGCCGTGGCGATTGATATGGTCGATGGCCTCGTCGAGGCCCGCCACCACCTTCACCGCCAGGATGGGCGCCAGGTACTCCGTATCCCAGTCCTCCGCGCTGGCGAGGGTGCAGGACACCAGCGCCGCGGTACGCGGGCAACCCCGCAACTCCACGCCCTTTTCACCGTAGATGGCCGCCAGGCGCGGCAGTACCATGGCGGCCACGGATTCGGCCACCAGCAGGGTCTCCATGGCGTTGCACACGCCGTAGCGGTGGGTCTTGGCGTTGATGGCGATATCGCAGGCCATGTCCAGATCCGCGGCATCGTCGATATACACATGACAATTGCCATCCAGGTGCTTGATCACCGGCACCCGGGCATCGCGGCTGATGCGCTCGATCAGCCCCTTGCCCCCCCGGGGCACGATCACATCCACGAAGCGGGGCATGGCGATCAGTTCACCCACGGCGGCGCGGTCGGAGGTTTCCACCACCTGCACGGCGGTTTGCGGCAGCCCCGCCGCCACCAGTCCCTGGGCCACGCAGCGGGCAATGGCCTGATTGGAATGAATGGCCTCGGATCCCCCCCGCAGGATGGTGGCATTGCCGGATTTCAGACACAGGCTGGCGGCGTCGATGGTCACATTGGGGCGCGACTCGTAGATGATCCCCACCACCCCCAGGGGCACCCGCATCCTGCCCACCTGGATACCACTGGGGCGAAAGCGCAGGTCGCTGATCTCCCCCACCGGGTCCGGCAGGGCCACCACCTGTTGGAGGCCCTCGATCATGGCGTCGATGCGCGCCGGGTTGAGTTCCAGGCGGTCCAGCAGGGCGGCCTCCAACCCCCTGCCCTCCCCGGTCGCCATGTCCTCGCCGTTGGCTGCCAGCAAGTCGCCGCGCCGGGCATGGAGGGACTCGGCGATGGCCAGCAGGGCATGGTTCTTGGCGTCGGTGCCAGCCCGGGCCAGCCATCGCGACGCCTCGCGGGCCTGGCGGCCCAGGTCCGCCATGTAGGATTGAATGTCCATCGCTCTGTCCACTGTCATCTCCGGGCGGGCATTATAGCGGGCATTGCCGTCAACAGGTCACCGCCCCTTAGCGGCGACCCAGCACTTGCAGGTGCTCGCGGATGGCCGCCAGCCGTTGCGCGGGGTCGTCCAGCTCCAGTTGGGCAAAGCGCCAGCGGTTGTCGAAGGGCATCAGGGTGAGCAGCCGCCACCCCAGGTCGGCCACCGTCAGGGTGTCCCCCGGCGCCAGTTCCGACAACCCCAGCCGGCCCGCCAGGCTGGCGAGCAATGTCACCAGGTCGCTTTCCGCCTCCCCCACCAAGCGGGGGGGATCAGGGGGATAGATCTCGCCATCCGCCACCAGCAGGCCATCGGCCTGGGCGCGGATGTTCTCCACCCGCACCCGCCGGTCTCCGGCCACGGTGATGCCCAGCAACCCGTCCTGGCGCTGACTCCAGTCGCGGATGGTCACCAGGGTGCCCCAGGGATGAACCTCGGGGGGCGCGCCCACCTCGCGGCCGCTGACGATGGGCAACACGGCGAATCCGGACTGATCCCGCAGCGCATCCCTCACCAGTTTCAGGTAACGCTGCTCGAAAATGCGCAACGGCAGGGCGATCCCCGGAAACAGGGGCTGGCCGAGGGGGAACAGGGGCAGATCGGTGTGACGCTGCACGGCGGCTCCAGGGCAGGTTCGCTGACCGGTCAATCATGTCGCCGGAAGCCCGCGATTGCAATTTGTCCAAGTCCTCACAGTACAGTCCCTGCACTACACTTGAACCATGAAACGACTTGCCCCCCTGATAACCCTGCTGCTGATCGCCAGCCAGGCCCCCGCCACCACCGTGTACAAGAGCGTGGACGACAAGGGCGTGGTACGCTTCAGCGACCGCCCCCCCGATGACACCTCGACACTGGTGGGCACCCTCGAACTGCCTGCCCGGCAACCGGCCGAAATACCGGACAGCCGACAACTGATGGAAGACATGGCGGCCACCACCGAGCGGTTGCGAGAGGATCGCCTGCGCCGCGAGGCGCGGCGGGCGCCCAGTCCGGGGAGCACCGACCCCGATGAGCGCATCGAGCAATACCCAAGCCCATCCCCGCTGTGGTACCCGCCAGGACCCTGGCGGCACGGCTACCGCCCGGATCGATCGCGGGACCAGCAGCAGCATCAGCCGCCCGACACGCGCAGCGAGCGGGACCGGCGTCGGGACGACATGGAGGGCACCTGGTACATACCCCGCCGCCTGCCGGGACTGGGCAGCCAGGACCGGGAGCGTTGACACATATCCTCACCCATCGATGCCCAATCGCCATCGTCTCGCCACGGGCCGGGGCAACCGTTCGACCAGCCATTTCGGCATTTCATGCCATCCGGCGTTACTTAAGCGTTTGTTCATCATATACTTTCCGCCACTTGAATGGACCTTCACCCGCACTATGCCAAAACCGCGACTGACACCCCCCCGAAGACAGTGGCCTTCCCCCCCCTGGATGATGACCGCCTGGGTGATAACCGCCCTGACCCTGGGGTGGAACGAACCCCTGTCAGCCCTCGACGACACCCCTGTCACCCTGCGGGGTTTCGGCACCCTGGGGGTGGCCCACAACCGCGACGATGGCGCCGGGTTTATCCGCGATATCACCCAGCGGCGGGGGGTGAGGGACGGCTTCAGCGGCCATACGGATTCCCGTCTGGGCTTGCAGCTCGATGTCAACCTTTCCCCCAAGCTGGACGCCACCCTCCAGGGTGTCAGCCGCTACCGCTACGACGGCAAGTACACACCGGAGCTGTCCTGGGGGTTCGTCAAATACGCCCCGACCCCCAACTGGGATCTGCGGGTGGGTCGCCTCGGCTGGGATATCTTCATGCTGGCGGACTCCCGGGATGTGGGGTACTCCTACCTGATGGTGCGCCCGCCGGTGGAGTATTTCGGCACCCTGCAGTTCAGCAAGCTCAACGGCGCCGACCTGGCGGGCAGCGTCCCCCTCGGCGAGGGTATTCTCAGCGGCAAACTGTTCGCGGGGCGCGCCGCTGGCAAGCTCGCCGTCGACGAAAACAGTTATGCCGACGCCAACAACACCGAGCTGATTGGCGGCCATGTCGCCTACGAGTGGGGCCATTGGCATCTGCGTGCTGGCTTCAACCATTTCGACATCGACCTGGCCTATGGCGGAGACATCCGCCGCGAGCTGCGGCAACTCGAGGCGATAGCGCCGTTGCTGGGGGAACTGGGCGACTTTCTGACTTCTGGCAGCCGTGGCACTGGCGAAATGTGGAGCCTGGGAACGCTCTATAACCGCGGCCCACTGCAAGGGCAACTCTTGTTCGCCTTTACCAGGAGCGGGTTGGATGCGGTACCGAACTGGACCAGCGGTTTCGCCAGCCTGGGCTACCGGCTCGGCCCATGGACCCCCTTCGCAGCATTCTCCATGATCGATTCCGCCTCCCCCCCACGGATACCCGACCCGCCACCGGGCATCCCCCTGCCCCCGGAGCTGCTGGCGGCGCTGGAGGATGTCGCGGGGCAATCCACGCCCCAGCAGTCCACTCTGTCCCTGGGGGCGCGCTACGACTTTTTGCCGAACATGGCCCTGAAACTCCAATACGACCATGTCAATGTGCGCCGCGGCGGTCGCAAGGCCACCCAGTGGCGCGGCGCCCAGTCCGACTGGGACGGTCGCGCCAGAGTCCTCAGCGCCACCCTGGATTTCATTTTCTGATGGCCCGCCGCTACCTGTCCCTCGCTACGCTGGCGTTCGCCCTGCTGTGCGCCCTCGCCACCCCGATCGCCGCCGACGGCGACGACCTGGTGTTGGTGGTGCACCCGCAGAGTGGTGTCGAAACCCTGTCCCGCAACCAGGTCATCAATATCTACATGGGCCGCCACCGCCAGCTGCCCTCCGGCATCGCCGCCCTGCCGGTGGATTTGGCGCCGGAGAGGGAAGACTTCTATCTCTTGCTCACCGACAAGACCCTGGCGGAGATCAACGCCTACTGGGCGCGGCTCATTTTTTCGGGCCGCGCATCGCCGCCACGCCAGGCGCAGTCCACGGAGGAGCTGCTCGACCTGGTGGCCAACAATCGCGGCGCCATCGGCTATGTGCGGCGCAGCGACCTCAACAACCAGGTCAAAGCCGTTGTCGCGGTGGATCGCTGGCGACCGGTACAGACGGCGGGAAGCAGGCCGTGAGGAACCCCTTGCGAACCCGGTTGGCGGTGCGCAGTTCGGTGACCATCACCGCCGTGCTGCTGGCCATCGGGGTGCTGATCATTGTCTTGGCCAGCCAGATCGTGGTGCGCCAGGAAAGCGCCGAGCAGTTGCGCCTGCTGGAGGGCCTGCTCACCACCGTGGAACAAACCGCCGCCATCGCCGCCTTCCTGGGGGATGACCGCCTGGCCCTGGATGTGGTGGAGGGCCTCGAAAAAAATCCCACCGTGGCGGGCTCGGTGATCGTCGCCGAGGGGCAGATTCTCGCCAGCCGCGGCCTGATGGAGGCCCCGGGAGAGGTGGCGCCGGGCATTCCCACCACCATCCGCCGCGCCCTGGTCTCGCCTTTCGATGCCGACGAGGTGGTGGGGGAAATCCGCCTGATTTCCAACCAGGAGGAAATCAACGCCAAGGTGAGAAACACCACCCGCATGGCCGCCAGCCTGTTGCTGCTGCTGGTGGTGGTGATCGCCCTGTCGGTGATCCTCATCGTGGCGCGCATGGTCACCCGGCCCATCACCAAGGTCTCCGGGCGCATCCACCATCTCAAGGTGGAGTTGGGGGAAAAACTCAGGATTCCCCGCGGCAACCAGCACGACGAAGTGGGCAGCCTGGTGCGGGATGTCAACGCCATGATCGATCATCTGGTGAGCCTGCTGAACAGCGAGAAACAATTGCGCGCCGAGAAGGAAATCAACGAGCGCCGCTTCCGCGCCATTTTCGAGAACGCCCAGTCGGCCATCTTCGTCAGCGACCCCCAGGGGGTGTTGCTGTCCTGGAACCCGGCCTTCCTGCGCCTGTTCAACATTCCGCCACCGGCCACCGGCGCCCATGGACCACCGCTGCTGTTCAAGCTGGTGGGGGACCAGGCCGCCGCCCTGCAAAGCAAGCTGCGCCAGTGCCTGGATAGCGGTCGCGGCTTCACCCACGAGATCACCCTGGGCAATCCCCCTCGCTTTGTGGAGCTGATACTTCACCCCGGCGAGGAAGACACGGTACAGATCATCGGCAACGACATCACGGCGCTGAAAAATGCCACCTCCGAAGCGGAGCTGCGCGCCAGCACCGATGCCCTCACCGGCCTTGGCAACCGCCACGGTTTCGAACGCCGCCTGTCACAGCTTTTGCGCGGCCCCCTGCGCAACCACCCCTTCGCCCTGATCTTCCTCGATCTCGACCACTTCAAGGAGGTCAACGATATCCACGGCCACCAGGCGGGGGACACGGTGCTGGCGGCGGTGGCGGAAATCCTCCGCTCCCTGGCGCGGCGCACCGACTACATCGCCCGGCTGGGGGGGGATGAGTTCGTGATACTGCTGGAAGGGGTGGACCGGGAGCAGGTCTGCTCGCGCCTGGCGGAAGAGTTGCTGGAGCGATTGGAAAGGCCGCTGCCGCTGGGACCCTCCCTGAGGGTGAACATAGGCGCCAGCATCGGCATCGCCTTCGGCGAAACCGGCCAGATCGACG
>JBJHDJ010000108.1:0-7479 GCA_050486485.1 Porticoccaceae bacterium | reverse complement strand
TTGAGCACCGAGAAGCTCACCGCCAGCAGGGGCACCAGGGACAGCAGGCTGGTGTACACCAGGCTCATGGCCCTCAGGGTGAGTTGGCCACTGGCCAGATCCTGGCCGACCACCACCAGCAAGCGGGCGGTGCGGTAGCAGATCCGCCAGGGCCACGCCAGGGAGGAAACCTTGGCGCGCCACAGGCCGTCGATGAGAAAGTGCCGGGCTTTTCGCACTTGGTCCGCGGGACTTTGCATGGTTTCCCCTGGGTCGTGTATTTGCCAAGGTTAGCCCCGAGAAGGTGCTGGAACAACACCGAGGGCGCTCAGTCCCCCCGAGCATGGGCAAGTCGAGGGATGGCGGCCAGCAGCGTCCGGGTGTAATCCGCCCGGGGGGCATGCCACAGTTGCTCCGTGTCACCTTCCTCCACCACCTTGCCGCGCTGCATCACCAGCACCCGATCGGCGATCTGGCGCACCACCGCCAGGTCGTGGGAAATGAACATCATGGTGAGATCGTGTCGCGCCACCAGGTCGAGAATCAGCTCGAGGATCTGGGCCTGTATGGTGACATCGAGGGCCGACACCGGTTCATCGGCGATGATGAACGCCGGCCGCGTGGCGATGGCGCGGCCGATGGCGATGCGCTGGCGTTGACCGCCGGAAAATTCGTGAGGGTACTTGCGGACATGGGCCCGCGCCAGGCCGACATCGTCCATCAGCGCCAGCACCCGGGGCGTTACCGTCGCGCGGTTGGCGAGGCCGTGGACCAGCAATGGTTCCGCCAGGGTGTCGAACACCGTCATGCGGGGGTTGAGGGAGGCGTAGGGATCCTGGAAGATCATCTGCATGCGTCGTCGCAGGGGTTTCATGTCGCGGGCGGAGAGCCCGGTGATGTCGCGGCCGTCGACTATCACCTGGCCAGCGGTGACCGGGACGAGGCCGAGGATGGCGCGTCCCAGTGTCGACTTGCCCGAGCCGGACTCCCCCACCACGCCGAGAATCTCGCGCCGTCCGATGTCCAGGGAGACATCGTCCACCGCCGCGACATGGCGTTGCGCCGCCAACGCCACGGGGCTGAACAGGCCGCGACGGTCATCCCGGAACCACACCCGCAGATGGTTCACCGATACCAGGGGGGCTGGTTGGGGTTCCGGTTGTTGGTTCCCCTCGTCGACAGTGGCGGCCTTGGCACCGCCGGGGATGGCGGAGAGCAGTTGACGGGTGTACTCCGCCCGGGGACGGGAAAACAACTGTGCCGCCGTGCCATGCTCCACACCGCGGCCGTCGCGCATTACCAATACCTGGTCGGCCACTTCCGACACCACCGCCAGGTCGTGGCTGACGAAGATTACCGCCACCCGCCGTCGTTGTTGGAGATTTTTCAGCAGCCTGAGAATCTGCGCCTGTATGGTGACATCCAGCGCCGTGGTGGGTTCGTCGCAGATGATCAGTTTGGGCTCGGCGATCATCGCCATGGCGATCATCACCCGCTGGCGCATGCCGCCGGAGAGTTCATGGGGATACCCGCCGAAGCGGCGCTCGGGGTGTTGGATGCCCACCTCGTCCAGCAGGGCGATGGCCTGGCGCCTGGCCTCGTTGCGTTTCACCTGGCGGTGGTAGAGCAGGGGTTCCATCAACTGTTCGCCGACGGTCAGGTAAGGGTTTAGACAGGTCATCGGATCCTGGAAGATCACCGCGATCTCGTCGCCGCGAATCTGCCGCATGCGCCGCGCCGTGCAGCGCAACAGATCCTCTCCCTGGAACAGGGCGGTGCCGCCCTCGACGCGGCCAGGGGGCCGGGGAATCAGATCCACCAGGCTATAGCAGCACACCGACTTGCCGGACCCGGATTCCCCGACGATGCCGAGGGTTTCCCCGGCCTCCAGGGAGAAACTCACCCCGTCCACCGCCTTCACCACCCCGTCGCGGGTGTGGAAGGAGACTTTGAGGTCGGTGACTTCTAGTAGTGCCATGGTTCTGGTCTCATGCGGTTGGCGGTGAGTTTCACGTTGCACGTAACACGTTTCACGTAAAAGCGGTTGGGCACCGGTCGCCATCCCTCTGCGCCACGGTATACAGCCAGTGCGCCGCCGTCACAGCCGGCACCCACGTGCAACGTGTCACGTGTAACTCAATCCCCCGCTCCCCGCGGATCCAACGCATCCCGCAACCCGTCGCCAAGAAAATTCAGGGAAAAAAGCGTGATCGCCAGGGCCAGCCCCGGAAAAATCAGCAACCAGGGATACTCTTCCATGGTTTCCACGCCGTTGTTGATCAGCAAGCCCCAGGAACTTTGCGGGGGTTGCACGCCGAGGCCGAGGAAACTCAGGAAGGCTTCCAGCAGCATGACACTGGGAATGGTCAAGGTGGTGTAGACGATCACCGGGCCCAGGGTGTTGGGAATGAGATACACGCGGATGATGCGCCAGCGGGACAGGCCGAGGCTGTGGGCCGCCTCGATGAATTCCTGGCGGCGCAGGTGCTGTACCTGGCCGCGCACGATGCGCGCCATGGTGAGCCACTCCACGGCGCCGATGGCGATAAACAGCAACAACAGGCTGCGGCCGAACACCACCATCAGCAGGATGATGAAAATCATGAAGGGCAGGGCGTAGAGGATGTCGACGGCGCGCATCATCACCGCGTCCAGCCGACCACCGGCATAGCCGGCAAGGGTGCCCCACAGCACGCCGATCACCAGCGCCACCCCGGTGGCGACAAAGCCCACCATCAGTGACATGCGACCGCCCCACATCACCCGTGTGAGCAGATCGCGCCCGAAGATATCGGTGCCAAACGGGTGTTGCCAGGACGGCGGCGAGGCCCCCAGGGCGAGGTTCTGCTGCTCGTAGCCGTAGGGGGCGATCCAGGGGGTGAGCAGGGAGATCAGGCACAGGAACAGCAGCACGCCGAGACCGAACAGGGCCAGCCGGTTGCGGCGCAGCCGCCGCCAGGCATCTTTCCACAGAGAGGCGCCCCGTTCGGCGCTGCCGAGAGGATCGGTGCCGGTCATTTCGGTTGCCATCTCAGCGGGCCCCGTGCAACTGGTGGCGCAGGCGGGGGTTGATCCACAACGCGACGATATCCGCCAGCAGGTTGAACACCACGATCAACAGGGCATAGAACACCACGCAGCCCATGATCATGGTGTAGTCCCGGTTGAAGGCGGCCTGCACGAAGAAGCGGCCCAGCCCCGGTATCTGGAAGATGGTTTCCACCACGAAGGAACCCGTCAGCAGTCCGGCGACGGCGGGGCCGAGAAAGGCGACCACCGGGATCAGGCCGCCCCGCAGGCCGTGCTTGGCGATGATCACCCAGGGCGGCAGGCCCTTGGCGCGGGCGGTGCGGATATAGTCCTGGGAGAGCACCTCCAGCATGCCCCCCCGGGTCAGGCGCGCCACATAGGCGGCGTAGGCGGCCCCCAGGGTGACGGAGGGCAGAATCTTGTCCCCCGGGATATCTCCCCAGCCCGATACCGGCAGCCATTCCAGCCAGACACCGAAGATCAGTACCAACAGGGGTCCCAGCAGAAACGCCGGCATGCAGATGCCGATCATGGCGGCGGACATGGGGATATGGTCTTGAAGGGTATTGGGGCGCATGGCCGCCATCACCCCGGCCAGCAGCCCGATGCCGAGGGCCACCAGTAGCGCGTACAGGCCCAACTCCAGGGAGGCGGGCAGTCCCGCCGCGATCAGTTCGTTGACGCTGCGCCCCGGGTAGCGGAAGGAGGGGCCAAAATCCCCCCGCGCCAGATCCCCCAGGTAGCTGGTGTATTGCCGCCACAGGGGAGCGTCCAACTGGTACTGGGCTTCCAGGGCGCGCAGCACTTCCGGCGGTACCGCCTTCTCGGCGTCGAACGGCCCGCCGGGGGCCATGCGCACCAAAAAGAAGGTGGCGGTGATCACCACCAGTAGCACGGGTATGGCCTGCAACAATCGCGACAGGGTGAATGTGAGCATCGTCGGAAGCTACCTGTGGGCGCCTTTGATGGCGGTGGGCGTGTCTTCCAGCCAGACCTGCTTGAACAGCACATAATCCAGCAGGTTGGCGGGGGCGCCGCGCACGCTGGGGTGGATCAGGCTCTTGCTGGTATAGACAAACAGGGGCATCACCGGCATCTCGTCCATGAGGATGCGCTCAGCCTCCCGCAGCAGGGCGTAGCGGCTGTCCCTGTCCGTTGCCGCGGGCGCCTGGCGCAGCACCAGGTCGTCGTAGCGGGGATTGCTCCAGCCGGTGCGGTTGTTGCCGCCGCCGCTCACCCACATGTCGAGGAAAGTGTTGGGGTCCACATAATCGCCGATCCATCCCGCCCGGGCGATGGCGTAGTCCCCGCCGTTGACGGCGCTGAGAAAGACCTGCCAGTCCTGGTTGTAAAGCCTAACATCCACATTGAGGTGCTGGTTCCACATCTGCTGGATGGCCACGGCAATCTTCTGGTGGAGTTCCATGGTGTTGTACAGCAGCTCGGTGACGGGAAAACCCTCGCCCCCGGGATAGCCCGCTTCCGCCAGCAGGCGGCGCGCCTCCTCGGGATCGAAGCGCAGTGCCGGATCGGCGCTGTAGCCCAGGGTGTCAGGCGGCGTAAAGGCGACGGCGGCCGCTTCCCCGCCTCGGGTGATGGAGCGCACCAGGGCCTCGCGGTCCACCGCCAGGCTAAGGGCGCGCCGTACCCTGGGGTCCGCCAGGTGCGGTACCCGGGTATTGAAGCGGTAGAAATAGGTGGCCAGATAGGGGGCCACCCGGATCAGTTCCGGCCTGTGCGCCTGGTACCAGGCGATCTTGTCGACGGGCACCGTATTGGTGAAATGCAACTGCCCGGCGCGGAACATGCGCTCCTCGGTGGTGATGTTCTGGGTGGGGTGGAAGCGGATACCGTTGAGGCCGACATTGTCGGCATCCCAGTAATGGGGGTTGCGCTCCACCTCCACCAGGCGGTTGAGCCGCCAGTCGCGGAGCTGGAAGGGACCATTGCCGACGAAATTACCGGGACGGGTCCAGCGGGTACCGCGCTGGGCGGCGGCGCCGAACGACTCGATGGTGGGGCGGTGCACCGGGTACAGGGTCATATGGTCCAGCAGTTGCAGAAAATAGGGGGTGGGGTGGGTGAGGGTCACCTCCAGGGTGTGACTGTCCAGCACGCGGATGCCCACCTTGCCGAAATCGTCGATTTCCCCCTTGAAATAGGCCTCGGCGTTGAGGATGGGGTAGTACATGTAGGCATAGGGGTTGCCGAGCTGTGGTTGCAGGGCGCGCCACCAGGACCAGGCGAAGTCCTGGGCGGTAACCGGGTCGCCATTGGACCAGCGGGCGTTGTCCCGAAGCTGGAAGGTGTAGACCCGGCCGTCTTCGCTGAGGGTCCAGGATTCCGCGACCCCTGGAATGGGTTCCAGGGTGTCGGGATCCTTGACCACCAGCCCTTCCAGCAGGGTGCCGAGGATGTTGCTTTCCGTCAGACCGGTGACGATATGGGGGTCGAGCTCCTGGGGTTCGTCGGCGTTGCCGAAGTGGAGAATGCCGAGACGGTTGCCGGCCTCGACATTGGTTTCCCGGCCGCCACAGGCGACGAGCAGCGCCGCGCACAGCAGTAGCAATCCCGGACTGCGAATTCCCATGGGCGTTCCGATGGTGGAGGGTGAACGCCATGATACCGGCTGACGGCGGTTTCACAATTGCCCGTCCGCGGTCATGGCCTCGAATCACTATCCAGAGCCAAATTTAAATTCTTGTAAAAATGCCACTTTTTCGCCGCGAACAGCGGATAATCGCAGGACGGTGACAGGCCATGGCTTGTCCATGGCCTGTCGATGGCGGCGTCAACCACCCTGAAGCGACAATCGTTGTGCCGCGGAAAGGGAAACCCCGGCCTGCTCCACGGATCCGGCGCCCCCACAATCACGACTCGACGGAGGAGTCCACCCTTGCCCAGTTATTTCCACGGGATCGCCAGCCGCTGCAAGGCTCGCCCGCTACCCTTTCTGGTGGCCGCCGCTGTCGTGGCCGTGCTGGTATTCTGGGGCATCGCCCGGTTGATGGCCTCGCCGCCGGAGCCGGACTGGGTGCTGGCCACGGTCACCCGCGGCGATATCGAGGACACCATAGGCTCCCTGGGAACCCTGGAGCCCAAGGAGTATGTGGATGTGGGTACCCAGGTATCCGGCCAGCTCAAGCAGCTGCTGGTTGATATCGGCGATCCGGTCGAGGAGGGCCAGTTGCTGGCGGTGATCGACCCGGTGGTCTACGAAAGCCGGGTGCGCAGTTCCCGCGCCTCCCTCAACAACCTGCGGGCGCAATTGAGCCTCCAGGAGGCGGAGCAGCAGCTTGCCCAGCGCCGCCTGGAGCGCAACCGCAGCCTGTTCCGGGAGAACGCGGTGAGCGAGGATGTGCTGCTTGCCAGTGAAACCGAGGTGGCCGCCAATGCCGCCCGCATCCGCGCCCTCAACGCCCAGATCGACGCCGCCGAGGCCACCCTGGACGGCGATCTCGCCAATCTCGGCTACACCGAAATCTACGCTCCCATGAGCGGCACCGTGGTGGATGCCAGTGCCATTCAGGGGCAGACCATCAACGCCACCCAGACAGCCCCCACCATTGTGCGCATTGCTCAACTGGATGTGATGACGGTGCGCGTCGAGGTGTCCGAGGCGGATGTGGTGCGCATCCACGAGGGCATGCCGGTGTACTTCACCACCCTCGGCATGCCGGAGCGTCGCTGGCACGGGGAGGTGCGCAAGGTGTTGCCGACGCCGCAGATCATCAACAATGTGGTGCTCTACCATGTGCTGGTGGATGTCGAAAATCCCGATGGCGCCTTGATGACCTCCATGACCGCCCAGGTGTTTTTCGTGCTGGCCGAGGCTCGCGACACCCTGGTGATTCCCACCTCGGCGTTGCGGCCCCTGCAAGACCAGGCTGTCGCCGGTGGGCAGCGCCAGCGTCCCGCCGCCAACGCCATGCCCAGCGCCGAGGAGGTGGAACGGATAATGGCCCAGCGCCGCCAGGATGGAGAAAGCCAGCTCAGCCCGCGGGACAGGGAGCGGATGATGGCCATGATGGAACAGGGCGCCGCCGTCCAGGGGCCGGTCTCCGGTTCTCCTGGTGGCATGCGGCACCAGGTCCAGGTGATGACACCGGAGGGTCCGGTCTGGCGCCCGGTGCGGGTTGGCGTCGCCAGCCGTACCGAGGCCTCGGTGCTCGAGGGGCTCAAGGAGGGCGAACGGGTGGTGGCTGGCCGGGTGGCGGCCGGTGCGCGCACCGCCGGCGGTCCGCCCATGGGGATGATGGGCATGGGCATGGGAGGCCGGCGGTGAACCAGCAAGCTCACGGTGTTCTCGCCGGACCGGGTATCCCGGCCAGTGAGATCGCCATCCAGGGCGTGCCGCTGATCGAGATGCGCGGCCTGCGCAAGTACTACCAGAGCGGCGCGGAAACCATTCGCGCCCTGGATGGCATCGACCTCACCATCCAGCAGGGAGAATTTGTCGCCATCATGGGC
>JBJHDJ010000107.1:0-7497 GCA_050486485.1 Porticoccaceae bacterium | reverse complement strand
GACACTTCCATGGTCACCGCGGTGACTCCCTCGGCGACGAAATCGGCGAGGATACGCTGGGTGCGCAGGGCGTCCGGCGTGGTCAGACCGGTGGGCTCCAGGGCCGCGCCCGCCACCCGCCCGTAGCCCAGGGTGCCGACCATGGCGGCGCTGTCGCCGAGCAACTCGAGCAGCTGCGCGAGCAGGTAGCCGCAGGAGGTCTTGCCGTTGGTGCCGGTGATGGCGGTGATGTCCAGGGCGGCGCCGGGATTGCCATGGAACCTGCCGGCAATGGCGCTGAGGTGTCGGTGCAGCTCGGCCACCCTGAGTAGGGGCACCGACTCGGGGACGGGGGGGAGCACACCATCGGCATCCTCCGCCTCGGCGATCACCGCCACGCAGCCGCGGGCAAGGGCGTCGCCAATATGGCGGCGGCCATCGCTGGTGGCTCCCCGCACGGCGAGAAAGACATCACCGGGGGCGCAATGGCGGCTGTCGAGACACAGGCCGCTAACGGCGAAGTCGCCCAGGGCGGCGACTTCGCGGTGATCCGGCAGCAGATCGGCAAGGGTGCGCGGCGGCAGTGGCGAGGTGGCCATCACTGGCGTTCCCCCCTGGCATCCGCCACCTGGCGCGGGGGCGCGCCCCGCGGCGATTGTCCGGCAACCTGGCTTTCGGATGCCGCGTCCGGGGGTACCCGCAGCAGACGCAGGGCGTCGGCGGTCACCCGGGCGTAGACCGGCGCCGCGACGGCGCCGCCAAAGTACTCCCTGCCCCTGGGGTCGTTGATCACCACCACGGTGATCAGCCGCGGATCGTTGGCGGGGACCATGCCGGCGAACAGGCCCACATAGCGGTTGGGCTCGTAACCCCGGGGGCCCACCTTGTGGGAGGTGCCCGTCTTGCCCCCCACGGTGTAGCCGGAGATGGCGGCGCGGGTGGCTGTGCCGCCGCTTTGGGTGACGGTGGTCATCATGTCCCGCACCTGGCGGGCAATGGCGGGGTCGAGCACCTGTTCGCCCTGGGGCGCTTGGTTGAGGCGCAGCAGGGACACCGGCTTGAGGCGCCCGTCGTTGGCGAACACCCCATAGGCGCGGGCCAGTTGCAGGGGGGTGGCGGTCATGCCGTAGCCGAACGACAGGGTGACATGCTCGATGGGCCGCCAGCGATTGCGCTCCGGCAGCAGGCCGGGATTCTCGCCGGGGAACCCGGTGCCGGGGGCGTGACCGAAACCGAAGCGGTCGAACATGCCCCGCAACTTCACCGGCTCCACATCCAGGGCCATCTTGATGGTGCCCACCTGGCTGGACTTGGTGAGCACCCCGGTGACATCCAGCATGCCGTAGTTGCGGAAATCCTTGAAGGTCTTGCCGGCGGCCCAGATGTAGCCGGGATTGGTGTCCATGGGGGTGTCCGGGCGGTATTTACCGGTTTCCAGGGCGGCGGCGATGGTCATCGGCTTCATGGTGGAGCCAGGCTCCACCAGGTCGGTCATGGCGCGATTGCGCAATCCCTCGTGGTTCATCCCCACCCGGTTGTTGGGGTTGTAGGACGGCTGGTTGACCATCGCCAGCACTTCGCCGGTGCGGGCGTCCAGCATCACCACCGAGCCGGATTCCGCCTGGGTACGGGCCATGGCCTCCTTCAATTCCCGGTAGGCCAGGTACTGGAGCCGCAGATCGATGCTGAGGGCAATGTCGCGACCCGGTTTTTCACCGCGCACCAGGCCGACATCCTTGATCACCCGCCCGCGCATGTCCTTGACCACCCGCTTGGCGCCGGGCTCGCCGGCCAGCAATCGCTGGTAGGCGAGCTCGATGCCCTCCTGCCCGACATCGTCGATATTGGTGAACCCCAGCAGCTGGGCGGTGACCTCGCCGGCGGGATAGAAGCGGCGGTATTCCTGCTGGCCGTGGACCCCCGGAATGCGCAGATCAAGCAATTCCTGAGCCTCCGAAGGGGTGAGGTGGCGGGCCAGGTACATGAACTCGCGGTTGGCGAAGCGGGCCACTCGTTCACGCACCTGGTGGATGTCGAGGCCCAAGCGGTTCACCAGCTGTTCGAAGTCCTTGCCGTGACTGTTCACCACCTTGGGGTTGACCCACAGGGACACCACCGGCGTGCTCACCGCCAGGGGCTGGCCGTTGCGATCGGTGATCAGGCCGCGGTGGGCGGGAATGGTCTCGGTGCGCACCGTGCGGGCATTGCCCTGGCCCTGCAGGAACTGGTAGCCGCGGTCGGCGCTGCTGATCACCTGCAGGCCGGCGATCTGCCACAGGGCAAGCGCCGGCAACGCCACCAGCAGCAGCAACACCAACTGGTAGCGCCAGCGGGGAATCGCCAGATCTTTGGCCTTTTTCCTCATCAGGGTTCCACCAGTATCATCTCGTTGAAGTCCGGAACCCGCATGTTGAGTTCCCCCAGCGCCGCTCTCTCCACCCTGCCCAGGGAAGCCAGGGTGCTCTGCTCCAGCAGGTACTGCCCCCACTCCACCTGCAAGTCACTTTCCACCTGTTGCAGGGCCGCCAGATCGGTGTACAGCAAGCGGCACAGGTGGCTGGTATGGACCACGCCAATGGCGGTGAGCAGCACCAGCGGCCACAGCGTCAACAGGGAACGACGCAGCGCCAACCCCATGTCAGGCCACCTTCTCGGCGACGCGCATCACGGCGCTGCGCGCCCGCGCATTGCTGCCCACTTCCCCCTCGCCGGCCTTGGCCGCGCGGCCCACGGATTTCAGGCGGCGGGGAATGTCCGCGTCCCGCACCGGCAGGCCGCGGGGAATATCGGGGCCTTTCTCCTGTCGGCGGATATAGCGCTTGACCATGCGATCTTCGAGGGAGTGGAAACTGATCACCACCAGACGCCCCCCCAGGGCGAGCATGTCGAGCACGCTGGCCAACAGCGCCTCCAGGTCCTCCAACTCTCGATTGATGTAAATGCGGATGGCCTGGAATGCCCGGGTCGCCGGGTGCTTGCCCTTTTCCCAGGCGGGATTGGCGGCGGCGACGATGTCCGCCAACTGGCGGGTGCGCAGGATGGGCGCCACCGCCCGCTGACGCACGATGGCGGCGGCCATGCGCCGGGCAAATTTCTCCTCCCCATAGTCGCGGAGCACCCTGACGATATCTTCCTCCTTCGCCGACGCCAGCCATTGCGCGGCGCTTTCGCCGTGCTCCGTGTCCATGCGCATGTCCAGTGGGCCATCCTGCTGAAAGCTGAAGCCCCGCTCAGGCTGGTCCAGCTGCGGCGAGGAGACCCCCAGATCCAGCAGAATCCCCGCCACCGCGCCACCGCGGCCTCGGGCCGCCACCAGGGTGGCGGCATCGGCAAAGGAGGCGTGTACAATCTCGAAACGCTCATCGCTGTCGAAGCGCTCCCGGGCGGCGGCAACGGCCTCGGGGTCCTTGTCGATGGCCAGCAGTCGTCCCTGGGGGGAGAGGCGCGCCAGAATGGCCGCGCTGTGACCGCCGCGCCCAAAGGTGCCGTCCACATAGAAGCCGTGGGGGTCTGTGACCAGCGCCTCCACGGCTTCATCGAGCAACACGGTCGTATGGGCGACCTGGGATGGCATGCCTGCGCGCCTCCGTTACAGGGACAAGTTCAACATTTCATCGGGCATGGACAACTCACCGGCAGCCGCTTCCAGCCAGGAATCCCGCTGACCATGCCAGTTGTCGAGATCCCAGAGCTCCAGGCGACGGCCCTGACCCACCAGCATGGTTTTTTTGTCAATCTCCGCGTAACTGCGCAGCTCCGGGGGAATCAGCACACGGCCACTGCCATCCAGTTCCAGCTCCCGGGCATGGCCAATCAGCAGCCGCTGCAAGCGCCGGGTGGATGGGTTGAAAGTTGGCAGGGAGGAAATCTGCGCCTCGATCCTTTCCCACTCCGGCAGCGGGTAGATGAACAGGCATTTGTCCTGGATATCGATGGTGGCGACGAGCTGCCCCTGGCACTGGTCCAGCAGGGCGTCTCGATACCTCGCGGGTATCGCCATGCGGCCCTTGGCGTCCAGATTGATAGGGTTATTGCCTCGAAACACCGTCATCCCCGGTTTTGTTTTTGGGCCACCGTTTCGAGCAGCCATTTTCGGGCAACCAAACCACTTTGCCCCACTTTATCCCACATAGAGACACTATATGCCTGTCTGAAGGGAAGTCAAGGCGACAAAATCCAAAACATGGAGAAAAATGCACTTAAATTTCGGTGACTTAGACAGCAGGAGGAACAGCCGGCATCACCACTGGAAACCAATGGCTACAAAAACATTACGCTGCCATTTCAAGTTAAAGTGAAGTGTGAAGAGGAAGATTATTTTGGAATACAGAGGAGGCTGGTTATGCGGGCTTAGTATAAGTTTTGCTCAACAACCGGAATTCCAGGCCTACCAAGGCAGCCCCTGGCCATCCCAGCTCCAAAAACGCCCGCCCTGGCCAGGTTCCAGAGTTTCGATGATGGCATTCAAATGGCTGGCACGGCGTTGCGGCGAAAACAGCTTGCCGGGCGGCGCATGGGGTTGAGGGCGCACTACTCTGGAAAGGAGCGGACTGCCATTCTCTGTCCGCGCTCGATAAATTTATTGGGAGCCGGCCTGTAAGCCCCGTCTCCTGTGGAGAGCCGTCGTGGACAGTCATTCCCTGCCCGCGATCTGGTCAATTTATTGGGAGTCGGCCTGTAAGCCGGGTTCTGTCATGGACAGTCATTCCTCTAGGCCTGGGATCACCCCCAGGCTCAAGCGACCTACCCGAATCCAGCGCGGGCCACGCCTGTAGGATTCCTATTTGGTCTTGCTCCGGGTGGGGTTTGCCGTGCCACGAACTGTTGCCAGTCGCGCGGTGCGCTCTTACCGCACCCTTTCACCCTTACCTGATCCCGATCCCTCCCGAAGAAAGGTCAGGCCATCGGCGGTCTGCTCTCTGCTGCACTTTCCGTAGGCTCGCGCCCCCCAGGCATTACCTGGCACCCTGCCCTATGGAGCCCGGACTTTCCTCTCCCCGCTGCCGGGGGAAACCAGCGGAAACCCCCAGCGCCACGGGCAGCGACTGTCCGGCCGACTCCCGGGGCCAAGGATAGCATTATTTGGGGGCTGACGCTGGACGTCTGACGTCTGACGTCTGACGCAAAGATGGATCGGTGGTACCCCCAGGCTTGGTGATTTACCAGTTTTACCACAGGGATACAGTATGGAAGCGGCGGGTTGACCGCTTGCCGAAGCGCTCCTTTGGGAAGGCTGCCCACCGCTTTAGCGTCAGACATCCAGCGTCAAACATCAGACCCCAAGCCCCCTATCTCGCCGCCGCCAGGGCCTGCTCGATATCCTCGAGAATGTCGTCGATATGCTCGATGCCGATGGATAGGCGCACCATTTCCGGACTGACGCCAGCCTTGGCCAGTTCCTGCTCGTTGAGCTGGCGATGGGTGGTGGAGGCCGGATGGCAGGCCAGGGACTTGGCGTCGCCGATATTCACCAACCGCAGGATCAGCTTCAGGGCATCGATAAACCGCGCGCCAGCCTCCTCGCCACCCTTGATGCCGAAACTGAGGATGCCGGAGGCGCGACCACCGAGAATTTTGTGGCACAGCCCGTGGTAGGGACTGTCCGGCAGGCCGGCGTAGTTGACCCATTCCACCTGCTGGTGGGACTTCAGGTACTGGGCCACATGGAGGGCGTTTTCGCAATGGCGCTCCATGCGCAACCCCAGGGTTTCCAACCCCTGCATGATATTGAAGGCGTTCATCGGCGACAGGGCGGCGCCGGTGTTGCGCAGCGGCACCACCCGGCAGCGGCCGATGTAGGCGGCCGGCCCAAGAGCCTCGGTGTACACCACGCCGTGGTAGGAGGGGTCGGGCTCGTTGAGCATGGGGAAGCGCTCGGCGTGGGCCACCCAGTGGAATCGACCCGAGTCGACGATGGCTCCACCTATGGTGGTACCGTGCCCGCCGATGTACTTGGTGAGGGAATGCACGGAAATATCCGCGCCATGGTCGAACACCTTGCACAGGTAGGGCGTGGCCACGGTGTTGTCGACGATCAGCGGCACGCCGTGGCGGTGGGCGATGGTGGCCAGGGCCTCGATATCCACCACATTGCCCGCCGGGTTGCCGATGGATTCGCAGAACAGCGCCCGGGTTCTGTCGTCGATCAGCGCCTCCAGCCCTTTGTGATCGTCACAGGACGCCATGCGCACCTCGATCCCCTGACTGGGAAAGGTGTGGGCGAACAGGTTGTAGGTGCCCCCGTACAACTGGCTGGTGCTGACGATATTGTCCCCCGCCCGGGTGATGCACTGAATGGCGTAGGTAATGGCCGCCATGCCGGACGCCAGGGCCAGGGCCCCGATGCCGCCCTCCATCGCCGCCAGCCTGGCCTCCAGCACCGCGTTGGTGGGATTCATGATGCGGCTGTAGATGTTGCCAGGCACCGCCAGGTTGAATAGATCAGCGCCGTGCTGGGTGTTGTCGAAGGTGTAGGAAGTGGTCTGGTAGATGGGAGTGGTGGCGGCATGGGTGGCGGGATCGCCTTCGTAGCCAGCATGCAGGGCGAGGGTTTCGAGCTTCATGGGTTCTCCTTTGCGGCTGATCAACTTTGTTTGTCATGCGCTAGCATGGATGGAGCGAGGGCGAAGATGGAGCTTATCCAGAAAAACTGATCCGAGCGAGCAGAACTCACTCCGATACCCCAAGGGCACTGATTCCCGCCAGCCAATCGTCCAATTTCTGTATACCTAGGACCGACAATGGCCATATTTCCGTGTTTTCAGCCACATTCAGACAGCTTTCGCCGCGCCACCTCGATCCTGCCCGTGGCATTCTCCGGGACAGTGGAGGCCAGGCTGTAAAGGAATGTAAAGATGCTGGGAATTTTTTTCCCCAGCAAACATAGTGCCTCCGGGATGTGGTAATCCAGGGAATTGCCCGCCAGGTCTGGTTTTGTGCAAGACCATGGTTTGCAGCCGGATTTCATGGCGAATATCCATCAGGGAAGGTCGATAGAAATAAAGAGCCATGGAGATATGAAGCCAATACGTGCCTACCGCTGCTCTCCTGATGACCACAGTCGACTCGAACACACCTTCGGGGCCGTGCGCGGTTGTCTGTTGCACCGACGGAGCATTTCCCATATTCCAGCTGATGACCTTGCCTCCCATTGGCGCTCAGGAATTGCCGAAGTCAAGGCAACCCGACGCCTTGGCAGGTCGTGCAGCTTCCACCAGGAACTCCCCAGAAGAATCATCATAACCCCGTAGAAAGGAGACACAACCAATGTTCAACCCCATCAGAGAGGCCATTGGCCGCCACCTTGCACAACAGAGACACCCCAAAAAATGGCTGGGCTCCATGGCCCTGATGCCCTTGCTTGCCGCGGTGCCCTTGACCCCTGCCCTGGCCCAGGCGCCGGCAATGTCCCTGGAGGAAATCATCGTCACGGCGCGGCGTCGGGACGAGAGCTTGCAGGATGTCCCGGTCACGGTGAATGTGGTGACCGCCGACATGATCGAGGACATGAATGTGCGC
>JBJHDJ010000106.1:0-7634 GCA_050486485.1 Porticoccaceae bacterium | reverse complement strand
GATCACCCTATTGGGGCGCCGCGACCTGCCCCATGCCGCCGACCCCCGCTCCGGATTCGAAATGGTCCTGTTGCGGTTGCTGGCCTTCAATCCTGTGCTGCCGGAGACCCGCGGCGACCGGCCCATGACGCGCGGCGCATCGACAGCCGCCACGACCAAACCCGCGGGACCTTCCCAGGCGCCAGCTGCCACCGTTCCCTCGGCGGCGGACAGACCGCCCCAGGGCGGTGGTGGAGCGGCCTCCCTCGCCACCGCCCAGGAGCCACGACAGGCCCCCCCTCCCGAGCCGGTGGTGGAAGCCGCCAACCCCATTGTTGAAGAGCCATCGCCCACACCCTCCCGCGGCGGGGGTCCGCGCCTCACCCTGGTGAAGAGTATTCCAGACGACAAAGGCGCGCTCGATGAACAAGGCGGGCTCGATGAACAAGGCGGGCTCGATGAACAAGGAGCGCTCGATGAGGAAGGCGTGTCCGCTGTCGGCGCAGGCTCGGCCCGCCAGGAGACCGGCGTCGCGCACGACATGCCGGCCGACGATCGGCAGCAAGCGGGGAAGGTCAAGGAACGGGTCGTTGAGCAGGTGCGGGTGATCGGGGAGCGGGATCTTCCCCCCCTGCCAGAGCGGGAACCACCGCCCCGGGTCGCCCTGGCGACACTGCGCCCAGGCAACTGGCTGGATGTCTATCTGGGACTGGAAGTGGGGGGGTTGGTGCAGAATATCGCCGCCAATCTTCACCTCGACCAGGTGCAGGGCGCTCGTCTGTCCATGACCCTGGACAGGTCCGCCAGTTCGCTCTACCGGGAAGAGCACCAGCAGCGTCTTGCCGAGTCGCTGTCCCGCTATTTTGGCGAGCAAGTGCAAGTGAGCATCGCCGTCGGAGAAGCCGCCGGCGAAACCCCCTGGCAGGCATTGCAGAGGCGCCGCGCCGAGCGCCTGCGGGAAGCGGTGGATAGCCTGCGCCGCGATCCCCTGGTGCGCGGCCTGATTGAACACACTGGCGGCGAGTTGCTGGAAACCAGCGTCCTTCCCCTGGATTGACCCGCACCGCCTGTCCGCAACCGAGGAGTACCCCCCATGAAAGGCTTGAACGACCTGATGAAACAGGCCCAGGAGATGCAGGAGAATCTCCAGCGCATGCAGGAGGAAGCTGCCCGCGTCGAAGTGACCGGCGAATCCGGTGGTGGTCTTGTGCAGGTGGTGATGACCGGTCGCCACGATGTGCGCAAGGTGACCGTCGCGCCGGAATTGCTGTCGGAGGAAAAGGAATTACTGGAGGACTTGCTGGCCGCCGCGGTCAATGACGCGGTGCGCAAGGTCGAGGCGCTCTCGCGGGACAAGATGGCGGCCCTCGGTGCCGGCTTTCAGTTTCCTCCCGGCTTCAAGATGCCTTTTTAACTTATTGATTGTTTTGATATCAAATGCTTTTTTTCAGGGGAAGGTCGTAGGTGTTCGGACCCGTTATCGATGAGCTGATCGACGCCCTGCGCTGTCTTCCCGGGGTTGGCCCCAAGTCCGCCCAGCGCATGGCCCTGCACCTGCTGGAGCGCAACCGCCAGGGGGGGGTGCGCCTGTCCGCGGCCATCGCCCAGGCCGCCGAGCGGGTCGGCCACTGCCAGCGCTGCCGCAACCTCAGCGAGCAGGCGCTGTGCGCCATCTGCGCCAACCCCCGCCGCGACGAAAAGCGCATCTGCGTGGTGGAGACGCCCGCCGACCTGTTTGCCATTGAGCAATCCGGTAGCTACCGGGGTCTGTATTTTGTACTGATGGGCCATCTGTCTCCCATTGATGGCATAGGCCCCGAGGCGATTGGTGTTGATGTGTTGATGTCCCGCTTGCAGGATGATGCCGTCGAGGAATTGATCCTGGCCACCAATCTCACCGTGGAGGGCGAGGCCACTGCCCACTACATCGGCGAGCGGGCCCGCGCCATCGGGGTGGAGGTCACCCGTATCGCCCACGGCGTGCCCCTGGGTGGTGAGCTGGAGTTCGTCGATGGTGGCACCCTGGCCCACGCCTTTAACAGCCGCAAGCAGTTTGTCTGAACGGAATCCCACCATGGACGCACCTGTTTTCCTCCCCGCTCCCGAGTTGGTGTCCTCCAATGCCGGGCTGGCCAGATGTTGCGCCACCTGTTGCGACGCGGCGCGCATCGCCTTCGACACGGAATTCATTCGCACCGATACTTTTCGTCCGCGCATAGGCCTGATCCAGATCAGCGACGGCGTGACCGTGTGGCTGGTGGATCCACTGGCTGTCACAGACTTCACGCCTTTATTGGATTTGCTACGCAATCCCTCGGTGGTAAAGGTTTTTCATTCCTGCTCCGAGGATCTGGAAGTGCTGCGGGACGCTTTCGCCGTGCTGCCGACGCCACTGTGGGATACCCAGGTGGCGGCGGCCTTTGCCGGTCTGGGGTTTTCCCGGGGCTATGGCAAACTGGTGGAGGCGGTGCTCGGCGTCACCCTGGACAAGCACGAGACCCGATCCGATTGGTTGCAGCGACCCTTGAGCGACGCCCAATGCCGCTATGCCGCCGAGGATGTGTGGTACCTGGTGAAGATCCACGATCAGTTGCTGGCGGATCTGGACCCCCAGCGGTTGGAGTGGATCGCCGAGGACATGGAGGAGCTGCTGGCGGCCGCGGCCCAGGACGACGACCTGGATCGTTACTACCTGCGTATCAAGGGCGCCTGGCGGCTCGATCCCGCCGACCAGTACCTGCTGCGGCGTCTCGCCCGCTGGCGGGAGGAGCTGGCCCGTGAGCGCAACCGCCCCAGGGGCCACATCGTGCCCGACGCGGTACTGGTGGAGGTGGTTCGCCTCAAGCCCACCAGCCGTGGTCAACTGGCCGCCATCGAGGGATTTCACGGCCGCTCCGTGCGCCAGTTCGGGGAACTTCTGCTGGAGCGCCTCGACCAGTTGCTGGCGGATGGCAGCGAACCGCCGCCGGGCTTCGAGACGATTGCCCAGCCCCTGGACAGGGAGGCCCGCAAGCTGCTTTCAGGATTACGGCAGGTCATCGACAGCCGCGCCCAGGCCCTGGGTCTGGCGCCCGAACTGCTGGCCCGCAAGCGCGACCTCGAATGGCTGGTGCGTTCGACGCTGGCGGCACGGCCGATTCTTCCCCCGGCCCTGGCCTCGGGTTGGCGCTACAGGATCATCGGCGAGGAGTTGCTGGCCCATGTCCGACAACAGTGAACCGAAATGCCTGTGTCAGGTGTACAAAAGCACCAGGGAGGAGGAACTGTACCTGTTCGTCGACCAACGGGAGGGCTTGGCGCGGGTGCCCCAGGTGTTGATGGAGAGGTTCGGCGTTCCCCAACTGGTCACCACCCTGGTGCTGACAGCGCAGCGGCGCCTCGCCCGGGCCCAGGCGGCAAGGGTGTTGGAGGCCATCCGCGAACAGGGCTTTTACTTGCAATTGCCACCACCCAGGCATCCGGTACGGGACGAGGCCATGGCGAATCTGAGCGGCAAGAACGAGAAACTGCCGCGATGAAAGACACCGGGGATCGCTTCTGGGAGCGCAAGCGTCTGGGGGAGTTGACCCTGGCGGAGTGGGAATCCCTGTGCGATGGCTGCGCCCGTTGCTGTCTCGCCAAGCTGGAGGACGAGGACAGCGGCGAGGTGCACTTCACCGCCGTGGCCTGCCGCCTGTTGGATTCGCACAGTTGCCGTTGCCGCGATTACCCCAACCGCATCGAGCAGGTGGCCGATTGCGTGGCCCTGAGTCCCGACAGCGTGGCGACCCTGGGCTGGCTGCCGGCAACCTGTGCCTACCGGCTGGTGGCCGAGGGCCGTCCGCTGTATCCCTGGCACCCGCTGATATCGGGCTCTCCGAACTCGGTGCACGAAGCCGGCATATCGGTGCGGGGCAAGGTAATATCCGAACTGTTCGTCCACGGGGATGACCTCGAGGATCACATCGTCCGCTGGGTGGAGTGAACCATGTACACGATGGAAAACTATGTGTGGGGGCTGGTGGCCTATGGCCTGGGTTGCCTGCTGGTCTTGCCCCTGTGCTGGAAGCTCACCCGGGCGCTGATTCCCTGGACGCCTCCGCGGGTCATCACGCGCCTGTTCATCGCCGTCTTCCTGCTCACCCCGGTACGGGCCTACGAGGACACGCAGTTCTTTGCCCCCGCCTGGGTGGTGGCCGGTTTCGAGGCGGTGCGGCCGACCACCGTGGAGGGGCCGTTTCGGGCCATCATGCCCATGCTGGCGGTGTTTGTCGCGGTCGTGGCGCTCTACGGCGCCTGGCTGCTGGCGCGCTGGGGGTTGAAAACTGGGCGGCGGGCATAAGATGTCTGACGCTGGACGTCTGACGTCTGACGCAAAAGACCGAGTTGTCAGGCTGACCCATGGTAGCGATCCCTGTTCAATCTGCATCCCCATGACTAGCCCAGGTATTGGCACATACCTTCTCGGCGTCAGACATCAGACGTCAGACGTCAGACACAAAAAACCCCGGACTTTCGCCAGTGACAGATCTCGGAACCTTTGACTATATCGTGGTGGGCGCCGGCGCCGCCGGATGCCTGCTGGCCAACCGTCTGTCGGTGGATCCGGAGGTGTCCGTGCTGCTGCTGGAGGCTGGGGGCAAGGACGACTGGATCTGGATCCATATCCCGGTCGGCTATCTGTTCTGCATCAACAACCCCCGCACCGACTGGTGCTACAAAACGGAGCCCGAGCCGGGACTCAATGGCCGCGCCATCAACTACGCCCGGGGCAGGGGGTTGGGGGGCAGCACCTCCATCAACGCCATGATCTACATGCGCGGTCAGGCCCGGGATTACGATGAGTGGGCGCGCATCAGCGGCGATCCCGGATGGTCCTGGGAGTCGGTGCTGCCCCTGTTCACGGGCATGGAGGATCACTGGCGTGGAGACAGCGAGATCCACGGAGCAGGTCACGAGTGGCGGGTGGAGCGCCAGCGCCTGCGTTGGGACATCCTCGACCGCTTCGCCGAGGCCGCGGTGCAGGCGGGCATACCCGCCACCGACGATTTCAATGGCGGCGACAACCACGGCGTCAGCCACTTCGAGGTCAACCAGAAACGGGGCGTGCGCTGGAACAGCGCCAAGGCGTTCCTGCGCCCGGTTCAGCACCGCGCCAATCTCAAGGTCGTCACCCATGCCCTCAGCGACCGCTTGGTGATGGAGGGCCGGCGCGTGGCGGGGATCGAATTCTATTCCCGGGGGGAGAAACTGGTGGCCCACAGCCGAGTGGAGACGGTGCTGGCGGCGGGTAGCCTGGGCTCGCCGGCCATCCTGCAGCGCTCCGGCATTGGCCCGCCGTCCCTGTTGCAGTCCCTGGGTATCCCCGTGGTGCTGGATGCCCCGGGGGTGGGGGAGAACCTCCAGGACCACCTGCAACTGCGCAGCGTGTTCAAGGTTCAGGGCATCAAGACCCTCAACCGCCAGGCCAACAGCTTGTGGGGCAAGGCGCTGATGGGGCTGGAATACGCCCTGTTGCGCCGCGGCCCCCTGACCATGGCCCCCAGCCAACTGGGGCTGTTCGCCCGCTCGTCGCCGGACGAGCCCACGCCGGACCTGGAATACCATGTGCAACCCCTGTCCCTGGACAAGTTCGGCGATCCGCTGCATCGCTTTCCGGCCTTTACCGCCAGTGTCTGCCACCTGCGTCCCCACTCGCGGGGCTGGGTCAGGGTGCGCGATCGGGACCCCGCCAGCGCCCCCCGCATCGCCCCCTGCTACCTGAGCGACGACAGGGACAAGGCCATCGCCCTGCGCGCCATGCGCCTGACCCGCCACATCGTCTCCCAGCCCGCCTTGGCGCCCTATTCACCTCGGGAATACCTGCCGGGGGAGGGGTTGCAGAGTGACGGGGAATTGACCCGCGCGGCGGGGGACATCGGCACCACCATCTTTCATCCGGTGGGTACCTGCCGCATGGCGGGGGAGGGGGACAACGACGGGGTGACCGACAGTCGCCTGCGGGTGCGGGGCATCGACGGGCTACGGGTGGTGGACGCCTCCATCATGCCCACCATCACCTCGGGGAACACCAGTTCGCCAACCCTGATGATCGCCGAGCGGGGCGCGGCGATGATAGTGGAGGATAGGCGGCGCAAGGGTTAGTCAGGGAGAGCTATTGAGCAGGAGCCGGCGTGGAAGTCGGTTCTGGTCAGCTCCCGAGTCAATAATCCTCGAGTCCGTAGAGGGAATCCGATTCGATGCTGCCCAGCGGGTCGTCGAAGATTTCCGGATGGAACGCGCGATCCGGGTCAAGACTGTCGTCGTCGCCGCCGTCGTCGTAGGACAGCCGCCAGTCCTCCGGCGGTTCGGCGGGCAACACGATCATCAGTCCCCAGGTATCGAAGTCGAATTCATCCACGGAGCCGTCCTCGTACTGGACCTCGATGGTGCCCGCGCTTTCGTCCACGGCAACCACTTCGAACAGCACATCCTCCACGGCATCCTGGTACCAGGCGTTGATGGTGGGCAATTGCTTGGCCATGATGGGTTACTCCACTGATTCGTTACTCCACTGATTCATTTCTCGACAGGGTGCTATTGCCGAATGGTCTCGTCCCTCCCCTGAGGGACTGTTTCGGAGCTGGTGGTTGCAACTTAGCACCCCGGTTTGCCCAGTTGTAGTGCTCTCGGCCACGGCATGCAACGGCTCGTTGGCCGCTGGTCTCAGAGGCTTTTGAACTGATAGCCGTAAGCCGCGTGAAAATGGCGATTTTTTTTCAAGCCCGGTTTTCCGTTAATGCCTGGATAAAATATCAACAAAACCGCTGATGAAAAAATTATCTAAAAAAGCCCCTTTACAGTCCGTGGTTGACAACCCCGGCAACGGTTTTTAATGTCCCTGGGTCCCGGGCCCAGGCCCGCCTCCCAACCGCCAAGGATTCATTCATGCCCGCCGGCCCCCTGATGCTCGACCTGCAAGGATGCAGTCTGTCCCCCGAGGACCAATCCCTGTTGCGTCACCCCCTTGTGGGTGGTGTCATTCTGTTCGCCCGCAATGCCGAATCCCCGGCGCAGATCCGGGGGCTTTGCGACGCCATCGCCGCGATTCGCCCGGAGCTGCTTATTGCCGTTGACCAGGAGGGGGGCCGGGTACGGCGCTTCAGGGAGGGCTTTGCCCGCCTGCCCGCCATGCAGGTGCTGGGCGATATCCATGGCGACAGCCCGGACATTGGTGGCCCACTACTGAGGGACTGTGGTTGGTTGATGGCCGCCGAGGTGCTGGCCATGGGGGTGGATTTCAGCTTTGCCCCGGTGCTGGATCTCGACCGGGACCACTGCGCGGTGATTGCCGACCGCGCTTTCAGTGATGACCCGGTGGTGGCCACGGCCGCCGCCCGGCACTTCATCAGCGGCATGCACCAGGCGGGCATGGCCGCCATCGGCAAGCATTTTCCCGGCCATGGTGGTGTGCGGGCGGACAGTCATCACGAAACGCCCTTCGACAACCGCACCCTGGAACAGCTCCGCGAGCGGGATCTTATGCCCTTCCGGGAGCTGGCTCCGGTATTGGATGCCGTGATGCCCGGACATATTGTGTTTCCAGCTGTGGACAGTCAGTGCGTGGGGTTCTCGCCCCGCTGGTTGCGCCAGATATTGCGCGCCGAACTGGGGTTCGACGGGGTGATCTTCAGCGA
>JBJHDJ010000105.1:0-7635 GCA_050486485.1 Porticoccaceae bacterium | reverse complement strand
GACTTCTTTCTGGAGCGCGGCTTCGAACTCACCACCACGGCGGATATCGCCAATGAAGTGGGCATGTCCAAGCGTACCCTGTATGTCTATTACAAGGACAAGGGTGAACTTTTCAAGGCCGCCGTCAGGCGTGCCGCGGAGCGCTATACGGTGCCCAGGGAAGCCTTCGAGGCGGTGGCGACGGACGACCTGCGGGACACCCTCATGGCCGTCGCGCGGGTGAGGATACGCAATGTGGCAACCCCCAACGGGGTCAAGCTGCAGCGCATTCTCAACGCTCAGTCCTATCGCTTTCCGGAGCTGTTGCGGGAGGTGTTCGAGCAAACCACCACCCCGGCCGTCGACTTCCTCGCGGAGGTGTTTAGCCATCGCCAGGCCAGTGGTGAAATCGATGTTGTCGACCCGCGGCGGGCGGCGGTGGCGTTTCTCAGCCTGGTACTGGGCGGCCCCACCCGGGTGATCATCGCCGGCAACCCCATGAGCGACGAGGAACTCGAAGAACATATTCGCTTTACCGTAGGCATCTTCCTCAACGGGGTCCGCCGGTCTGAGGCCAGGTGAGCCGTCTGCAGCCAAGCCCCCGGCGAATAACCCGCGACAAGAAATTGACAATTAAACGAATTAGGCGACAATACCCCGATGGACAAGACTGACGACCGGTCAGTACATCTTGCCTATCCTGGCATCATGTCGAATACCATGGAGGGGCGCGTTAGGTAGCGGTAACGGCGCGAAGGGTGCTTGCTGTCCGACCAAATCCCGTCTAGCTTAGACTTGGAGACAGGAGCAAACCCCTATAAATACTCGACAGGGCTGTCGGAAAATTGAGTAATGGTCGCCCGGGTTCTTGACTTGCCTGACACCCAGCGACCCTGACTCGAAGCTATTTAAAACAGAAGCTATTTAAAACAAGAAGCTACCAAAACAATATTTTGTAAACAACGATAAGGTGGAGTATGACCATGAACAGACACGACCCATTCAAGAACTATTTCGTCAAACCCTTGCTGACGGTGGCCGTGGCCGCGTCCCTTCCCGCGCTCGCTCAACAAACGCGAGTGCTGGAGGAGATCGTGGTTACCGCCGAGCACCGCGAGGCCTCCCTGCAGGAGACCCAGATCTCCCTGGCGGTATTCTCCGAGGCCAATATCGCCGAACTGGGCATCAGCTCGGGCCTGGATATCGGCGAGTATGTCCCCAACCTCAACGCCCAGGAGTATGTGGGCGGCCGCTCCGGCCTGTCGTTCAATATTCGCGGTGTCGGTAACGCCGAAACCCTGGTGACATTTGACCCGGCGGTGAGCGTCTATGTGGACGGGGTACTGATTCCCAAGAACACCGGCGGCCTGATGGATGTGCTGGAACTGGAACGCATCGAAGTGTTGCGCGGCCCCCAGGGTACCCTGTATGGCCGCAACACCATGGGCGGCGCCGTCAACTATGTCACCAAGAAGCCTTCCAACGAGCTTGGTGGCCGCCTGTCCGCCACTGTCGGGCGCTTTAACCAACGGGATCTACGCGGCTCGCTGAATATTCCCCTGCTGGGTCCCGACAGCGCCATCGGCGAACTCAATACCCGCGTCGCCCTGGCCTCCATCCAGCGCGATGGCATTCTCGACAATGTCGCGCCCAACGCGCCGCAGAAAGAACTGGGCACCAAGGATCGGGAAATGGCCATGCTGCAGCTGATGTGGGCGCCCACCGACACCTTCACCGCCAATTACACCTACGATCGCATGCGGGTCGACGAGGTGCCGGACACCATGTTCGTCACTGGCGTCAACATGGCCGCATCCGCGGGCCCCATCCTCGCGCCCTATGTGGTTGCCGGGGAAAGGCGGCGCCCTGGCAGAATCGAGGCCAACCACGAGCACGAGACCATCACCGACGTGGATGGCCACGGCCTGACCATGGTGTGGGATTTTTCCGACAATGCCTCCCTGCACTCCATCACCGGCTACCGCAAGATGGAAAACTTCGGCGTGGGTGACTCCGACGGCGCGCCGGCGCCGGTGCTGAGAAGCCGCGATCTGCAGGAGGTGGAATCCCTTTCCCAGGAATTCCGCCTGATCGGCACCGCCATGGAGGACCGCCTCGATTATTCCCTGGGCTTGTTCTACTACGAGGAAGAAGGCGATGTGTTCAACGAAACCCGCATCTTTGGGGCAGTCAACAATGTCAACTTCGCAAGTTTTGACAATAAAGCCTGGGCTATCTACGGCCAGTTCACCTACCAGCTCACGGATCGCTGGGATCTGACCGTCGGCGCCCGCTATACCGACGAAGACCGGGAAATGGAAAAGTTGCAGACTACCGGTGTGTTCTACGACGACTTCATGCCCTACTTCAAGGATGTCGCCCACCTCTATGCCGGCAATCCCTGTGGCGCGACTTGCAACAACACGGTGTTCCCCAAGGCCAGCAAGAGCTTTGACAATATTTCCGGCCTCGTATCCCTAGGATACAACTGGAATGACGATGTCTTGACCTATGCCAAGATCAGCCAGGGCTTCCAGTCCGGCGGCTTCAATTCCCGTGATGCCACGTGGGAGGACTTTACCAACGGTTTTGAAGAAGAAACCATCATCGCCTACGAGGTGGGTATCAAGTCGGTGTTCGATGGCCGCTACCAGTTCAACGGCGCGTTCTTTTTCAGCGACTACGACGACAAGCGGGTCAACCAGTTCAACCCGGAAACCCTGGCCAGCGTGCAACGCAACGCCGGCGTGGTGGAAATCTGGGGTGTCGAACTGGAACTGCTGGCTCAGCTCACCGACAACTGGCAGGCGGGCGCCAACTATGGTCACATGAACCAGAAGTACAAGGAGTACGATGCGCCAAACCCCGCCAATCCCACTGAAATCATCGATCTTTCAGGCTCCTCCAACTTCCCCTTCGCGCCCCGCAACACCGCCAGCGCCTTTGTCTCCTACGAGCATCCCCTGGATGTGGGCCTGCTCAGGGCGCGGCTCAACTGGACCTACCGGGACAACATGACCTTCCTGGTGCCGCAACCGGAACGCAACTCCTCCGGCCCCGTGCATCTGTGGAACGCCAGGGTGACCTGGGACGAAATCCCGGGACCGGGTGACAGCACCCTGCGGGTATCCGCCTGGGGCAAGAACCTCACCAACGAGGCCTACTGGAACTTTGGCGTTAACATCTTCAGCTCCTTCGGCTTCGATGTGAATCGCTTTGGCGAGCCGCGCACCTTTGGCCTTGACTTTGACCTGATGTTCTGAGGCCTGCCCACTGAAAAGGGCGGCGCCAGCAGGCGCCGCCCTTTTTTTGTCCATCGAGACCGGATAAGGTGCTGATCAGAGTCCAAGATCGAGAATCTTGCCGTCGAAATTGCCCCCCAATTTCTGATTGGCGCTGGCCAGCTTACTGGGCTCGACGCCGGCGAGGTAGCCGTCGATAATCCGCTGGTAATTGCTCACCAGCCCCTCCACTTCCTTCGACAGCCGCATGAACTCGAAACCGCCGCCGTGGAGTCCTTTCTGCTGGGCGGGAATATTGGAGTAGTCCTGCTGGGGGATGGGGGGGAACTCCTTGCTGTCATAGGGCAACACCGTGGGCGCCATGGGCACTTCAGGCTCCTCTCCCTCGGCAAAGGGCGCCAGGGACCAGATCTCGAACAGGCAGCTCTCCGGCCCCAGGGGGCGGATGCGGTAGGAGGACATGGCAGTGAAAAAAGGCAGCAGGAAGTAATGGGGGAACAGGAACTCCACCGCGTGCACCGGGTCGGACACCGCCACGGCATTGAGATCCGGCACCGGCTCACCCCTGGCACGCAATTGCTTGGTGATCTGATCCTGAACGATGCCGAACCACATGGGCACGCCCTCGGCGGGATTCTCCGGCAGCTCCACATCCAGCAACTGGCGAGCGATCTCCACTTCCTTGGCGTGCATCATACCGGCCATGCCCTCGCTGAGCAGCTCGAAGTGCTTGAATTGGGCCTGGATGTTCTGCCGGGTGGTCTGGTTGAGGTTGGCCAGCCCACCGGAAGGATTTGACTCGCCGCCGTACATGCTGTTGTACAGGGTGGGAGTCGCGCGGTGCAACTGGGGATGGGTCTTCATCACATGGTAGCCCTCCATGAAGGCCTCCATGGCGACCTTCCAGTTGGCGGGCAACACGGTGGCGTACCACCACTCGGCGCGCAGATTGCTGGCCCCGTGGGCCTCGAGGCGATCCGCCACCGGCCCAAGGCACTCCCGCAACGAAGGCGCATTGTCGTCGAAATTGATAAAGGCGCAGCCGCCCCAAAGTTCCACCCGACAGGGCTTGAGGGCCAGGTCGTCCTTGTCCAGCAGACCCTCGCTGAACAGGTGCCTGCCATAGACAAAGGTATTTTCCCCGTCCATGTTCCAGCGCCAGCCGTGAAAGGGGCAGGTAAAGCCCTCGTGCTTGCAGTTGCCGTGGCCCTCCTGGGCCAACATCACCCCGCGGTGGCGGCAGACATTGTGGAAGGCCTTGACGCCTTCCTTGGTCCTCACCACGATCACCGACTTGCCGATGTTGGAGTATTCAATCCAGTCACCCACATTGGGAATCTGCTCCAGCCGGCACGCCATTTGCCACACCCTGGGCCACAGGCGCTCGCACTCGAGCTGGTAAAATTCCTCATCATAGTAGCGCTGCACGGGAATACGCTCGGGATCGGTGACCTGGAAAGGAATTTGCAAGGCTTTATGCTCGATATTCATGGTGGACTCGTTGTCATTTATAGGGGAATGGTCAATCTACAATACCGCGAACGGCCATAGCAAGCAGTGCCCTTTGAGTTACATCAATGTCCAGGCGGCATCACCGATGCCCAACTTCCGCCGAGAGCCACCGCGGGGCGGTCGCCATGCCATGCGCCAACACCATGGCTTGCATCGCGGTGGCCAGTCGCTGCATTGAGCGGTCAGGGGGCACCCTGTAAACTCCCTGGCGGCAACCTTCCCACGGCAGGGCTGACTATTGAAGCGACCCCGGAAAATCGGCGCGGAAAATTCCGAGACCCGCAAACTGATCCTCGATGCCACCGAGGGATTGATCGTGGAAATGGGCTATGCCGCCATCAGCACCCGACAGGTGGCCAAGCGCATCGGCGTGGCGCCCGCGCTCATTCACTACTACTTTCCCACCACCGATGACCTGCTGATCGCGGTATACCGGCGTACAGCCCAGGCCAACATGGCCCGTCTGCGCCAGGCATTCACCAGCGGTCCGCCGCCGGGGGCGCTGTGGTCCCATGGCATGGACCCTCAATCCACGGCCCTGACCTTGGAGTTCATGGCCATGGCGAATCACCGCCAGACCATCCGCGAGGAGATCGCCAGCACCACAAACCAGTTGCGTGCCATGCAGGCGGAAGCCCTGGCCACGGGCCCGCCGCCGGATGATACCCACGACGCTGCTCATGCCATGGGCATGACGGTGCTGCTGGTTGCCGTCTCCCAGTTGCTGGTCATGGAAAAAAATCTCGACATTGCCTGCGGCCACGATGAACTCAGGGGGTTCATGGAACGCTGGGCTCGCTGCTCCCCCGGCGCTGGCCAGTAGGGCAATCGCCGCGCGACCTTGCCGCTGCCTGCAACGCGCAATGGCCCGGGCCTCTGAAGTGATTCATCCGTCCCGTGACAATTCATCGATCCTTCGCAGAGGCTGGGGCTGGGGCCGCACACGGCGTCCGGGCGGCTGCGTCACCGGCCGCAAGGGTAGCGTCCAGTTTTTGCAAATAGCGCTCCATGAAAGCGCGCACCTCTCCGTGGCCCGAACCCGCCCCCAACCCTTCCTCCGTCACCAGGGTCCGGGAGATCGCCGCCATGAGAAATGCCAACACCACGGCCGGCACATCGTCCCGGTCGAATCCCAACTGATCCCACAATCGCGCGATGACCCGCGCCTGCGCCTCCCGGGTGCGATCATTGGAGCGGGCAATGTTGTCGCGAATCGCCTTGCGGTGATTGGCCAGGGCGATGAACTCCGCCACCAGTTCCGTGTCGGCGGACTGCTCCCACAGATGCCACAACGCCCTCACCGGGTTATGGGACTGAAGGGCCTGCTGGTGGCGCGCCTCGAATTGCTGCTCGCTGCGGTGATACAGCGCCAGGAACAGATCATCCATGGTCTTGAAATGGTAATGCACCAGCTTCGACTTGAACCCTGCCCGCTCCGCCACCCGTCGTGAGCTGACGGCCGCGTAGCCCTCCTCGCGCATGATGGCTTCAGTGGCATTGAGAATTGCCTGCCTGGTGCAGGCGCCATCGTTCCTTTCCCGTCTGCTCAATGTCTCCCCCTCCCCTCGACCCGTGCAACGCCTCTGCCGCTACCGCTCAAGGGCCATGACCCCGGCGTCCCAGCACCGGCAGGACAAAGTTGACAAAGGCGGACGGCGACTACTAGGCTACTGCCTAAACTTGACGAACACCAGACCCTCGGGAGAGCCATAACCATGACCGACCTGGAACGACTGCTGGCCATCGAGGACATCAAACGGCTCAAGGCCCGCTACTTTTACTACCTGGACCACAAGGACTGGGAGGGTTGGAAGCGGGAAGTCTTCGCGCCCGATGGCAGACTGGAAGTGCCCGAGGCCCTGACAGAGCCCGTGGTGGGGATCGACACCATCATCGCCTGGGTGTCCGAGAATGCCGCCAACCAGATTTCCATCCACCACGGCCATATGCCGGATATCGACATCCTGTCCGAGGACCGCGCCACCGGCGTCTGGGCCATGGAGGATATTCTGCGCCTGCCGGAAGACAGCCCCGCGCCCCTCGGCTATACCTACCTTCACGGCTATGGGCACTACCACGAAACCTATGTCAGGCTGCCCCAGGGCTGGCGCATCCAGTCGACCAAGCTTACCCGGCTGTTCGTGGAACGGGCCTGAACCCTTGGCCGCATGCCCTGAAACCCTCCTGGTCCCGGCTCAATGCCGGTTCCCCGGCCCCATGCAATGTGAACAAACTCCAAGATGAAAGAGCCTAGGAACGACGCCAGCAGGTTGGCCTTGATCAAGGGGCCGCCCCTGTCCGAGGAACCTGAACTCGGCGCCCTGACCCTGCCGGGCTACCTGCGGGACATCACCCTCGCCCATGCCGAGCGCGAGGCGCTGGTGTACCACCACCAGGGCCGAGTGATCCGCTGGAACTACAGCGAGCTGTGGAGCAGATCCCTGGAGGTGGCCCGCGCCCTGCTGGCCCTGGGTTGCGGCAAGGACACCCGGGTCGGCGTGTTGATGACCAATCGCCCGGAATGGCTGTCGGCGGTGTTCGGCGCCGCCATCGCCGGCTGTGTGGCGGTACCCCTGAATACCTTCTCCACGGAACCGGAACTCGACTACCTGTTGCGTACCTCCGCGGTCAGTATTCTGCTGTTTGAGGGGAGGGTGGCCGGCAAGGACTTTTTCGCCATGCTCTCCAGGCTGGATCCAGGCATCCTGTCCCTGGACAGGGAGCGCTCCAGACGCTATCCCCATCTGCGCCACCTGGCCATGGTTGGCGACCCGCGACACGGCTCCGCGGTGGATGAATGGCCGGAATTCCTGGCACGTGGCCAGGACATGGCGGAGGACATCGCCCTGGAGACCGCCGCCGAGGTCAGGCCATCCGATATCGGCGCCATTTTGTTTTCCTC
>JBJHDJ010000104.1:0-7811 GCA_050486485.1 Porticoccaceae bacterium | reverse complement strand
GCACGCCTCCGGGGGCATCGACCTGCTGGTGCACAAGGCCCTGGGGACACCGAAAACGGAACGCAGGGCCCTGACCCGGATTTTCGCCCCCGTTGTGCTGCTGAGTGCCTTTCTCAACAACACCCCTGTGGTTGCCACCATGATACCGGCGATCCACGCCTGGAGCCGCAAGATCAACATTTCCCCCTCCAAGCTGATGATCCCTCTGAGCTATACAGCCATCCTGGGGGGGACCCTGACGCTGATTGGCACCAGCACCAATCTGGTGGTCAATGGGCAGTACCAGGCCATCACCGGCGAACGGGGTTTCTCGCTGTTCTCCATCGCCGCCGTGGGTGCCCCCGTGGCCGTGATCGGCCTGCTGTTCATCTGGCTGGTGTTTCCCAGGGTGTTACCCGACCGCAAGCAGAAAGCGTTTGCCAATCTGAGGGAGTTCACCCTCGAGGTCTCGGTGGCCCACAGTGGGCCTTTGGTTGGAAAATCCATCCAGGATGCCGGATTGCGCCATCTGCAACGGGTCTACCTGGTAGAGATCGAACGGGACGGCACCATCATCACGGCGGTGCCCTCGGAGGAAAAACTCAAGGGCGGCGACCGCCTGGTGTTTGCCGGGGATACCGAGGCCATCTCCGATCTGTTGCGCATCCATGGCCTGGAGCCATCTGCCGAAAATGGCCAGGTGGAAACTCTCGCCACGGATCGCGCCGAACGCCGGCTGGTGGAAGCGGTAGTGTCACCCCACTGCGCCGCCATCGGACAGGCCATCCGCGATGCCCGCTTTCGCGATCAGTATGGCGCCGTGGTGCTGGCGGTGGCCCGCCATGGCGAACGGGTAAAAGGCAACCTGGGCACCATCGAACTGGAAGCGGGGGATACCCTGCTGCTGGAGGCGCGTCCGGCGTTCGTCACCCGCCAGCGCTACAACAAGGATTTTCTGCTGATCAGCGACCTCGACACCGAGCAGCCGCGCCACGAAAAGGCCCTGCTGGCCTGGGGCATTCTGTTCACGGTGGTGGGCGCCGCCGCGTTCGGCATCATCGACATGCTGCATGCCGCCCTGATTGGCGCTGGCCTGATGCTGGCTACCGGTTGCTGCTCTGTGAGCCAGGGGGAGAAAAGCCTCGATCTGACGGTGCTGATCACCATCGCCGCCTCCTTTGCCCTGGGGATGGCGCTGCAGAAAACCGGCACGGCGTCGTTCATTGCCCACAATATCATCGATCTGAGTGGCGGAACTCCGTGGCTGATGCTGGTGCTCACCTATGTGACCGTGTCGCTGTTGACGGAGACCATCACCAACAATGCCGCGGCGATCATCATGGTGCCCATCGTGCTGGAAATGACCATATCCGCGGGACTCAACCACGAACCCTTTATGTTCGCCATCATGATGGCGGCCTCGGCCAGCTTCGCCACGCCCCTCGGATACCAGACCAACCTGATGGTCTATGGCCCCGGCAGCTATACCTTCACGGATTTCCTCAAGGTGGGATTGCCAATGAATGTCCTGGTCGGGGCCGCTACCTTGGCGGTATTGTTGATCGGCTGGCCGCTGGTTGTGTAAGGGACGGTCGCAGGGTTCAGGTGGCTGGCTGATAGCACCACATCCCCCTGCAACTTGAAACTTGTACCCTGCCCCGAACGCCACTGAATTAAGCCCGAACGGGCATTCCTTCTCCCCCGTGGGGAGAAGGCCAGGATGAGGGGAAAGCGGCGGAGCCGCTAGATTGCTAGCGCAATCACCCTCTCCCCACCCCTCTCACACGCGCGGGAGAGGGAGAAAACGGCGCCTTAAATCAGTGCCATTGTACCCTGCCCCTATTCCTCGTCGGGATCGGCGGGCAGGGCCTCCTCCCCTTTCACGCCGGGGTTGTCCTTGCGGAACTGGTCGGAGTCCAGGAACTGGAGTTTGATCACCGCCGAGCCCTTTCCGGGCACGATGCCCAGGGTCAGCACATTGAGGTTGCCCTTGTCCTCGATAAGTCCCGGGTGAAAGACAACCACCTCGCCGGTCTCGTCGCTGGTGAAAATCCTGAGATCGTCCTTGCGCTGCACGGTGTTGGCGGTGTTGCGCAGCATGGCCCCCAGCACCTGCTGGAACAGGTGGAAAGTCAGATGCCCCTTGAACTGGGAATGGTCGAGGGCCAGTTTCAGCTTGATGGCGGTGTTCTTGTCCTTGCCCTGGGTCAGGGTGGCGATGGTGACCACGTCCCCAGCCGCCACCTCCTTGAACAGGCGTCGCGACTTGGCGCGGGGCACATCGAAAAAATAATTGCGCAGGGTATTGATGGCAAGGGCCAGAAATTGACCGAGGTCGATGGATGTCTGGGTGGAGCCGGATGTCATTATGGCGGTTCTCATGGTGAATCGGGGGCGCCAAGTTTACCCGCTGAGGCGGATCAGGTATACAGAATCGTCCCGGGCAGGAAACTGATTCCAGGTTGAACGGTCATCCAGTATTCCTTGATTCGCCGGGCGTTTTCCGTACCATGAGTCGCTGATACCGTTTTCAGAAGGAAGCCATCTCCATGATCGAGCAGAGCAAACCCATCCAGTCCACGGCGTTGTCACCGGAAGTCAGCAAGGTACTGCGCAATACCTATGCCCTGCTGGGCCTCACCGTACTGTTCAGCACCTTTACCGCCCTGGTCTCCATGGTCATGAACGCCCCTTATCTGGGGCTGTGGAGCCTGTTGCCCTTCTTTCTGTTTTTGTGGCTCACGGAAAAGAACAAGAACAGTTCCCTGGGCCTGGTGTGGGTATTCGCCCTCACCGGTTGGTTGGGCTTCACCATAGGCCCCATCGTCAGCTATTACCTGGCCACCTCCGGCGCCGAGCCGGTGCTGACCGCCCTGGGGGGAACGGCATTGATCTTCTTTGCCTGCTCCGCCTATGTGCTGACCACACGCAAGGATCTGTCATTCCTCACCGGCTTCCTGATGACCGGCATCATCGTCGCCTTCGTTGCCGCCATCGCCAACTTCTTCCTGCAGATTCAGGGATTTTCGCTGGTGATTTCCAGCATGTTCCTGGTGGTCTGTTCCGGACTGATCATGTGGCAGACCAGTGCCATCATTCACGGTGGCGAGCGCAATTACATCTCCGCCACGGTGACCCTGTTCGTGATGATCTACAATGTGTTCAGCAGCCTGCTGCACCTGTTGGGCATGAACAACGACTGACGGGTTCGCGGATCAACCCTGGGCGGCTGGCAAGCCGCCCTTTTTGTTTCTGGTATCTTTTCAAGGGCGGCATCGATTGTGTCGACACTGCAAGCTTACGGCATTGACGACGAGGGATTCCTAATCCATCCGGGGGATTGGGACGAGGACTTCGCCCGTCAGGTGGCCACCGAAGAGGGTCTCGACCTGACGCCACAACACTGGGAATTGATCCACGCCACCCGCGCCTTCCATGCCGAATACGGATTTTCGCCGTCAATGCGTCCACTGGTACAGTTCATCGGCACGAGACTCGGCCCCGACCGGGGCCGCAGCGTTTATTTGACGAGGCTGTTTCCGCCCAGCCCCGCCCGGCTGTTGAGTCGGCTGGCGGGCCTGCACAAACCCAAGAACTGTTTATAAGGGAGGTTGCCATGTCACTGGCCGATAGACCCTGCCAACCCTGTCACGGCGATGCCGAGGCGGTGTCCGCCACCGAGCGGGCTGGCTTGCTGAAGGACATCCCCGACTGGAAATTGCGGGAGGAGGACGGGGTGGAACATCTCAGCCGCCTCTACCAGTTTGGCGATTACGGCCAGGCCGTGGCCTTTGCCACCCGTGTCGCGGAGTTGGCCGAGCAGGAAGACCATCACCCCCGTCTGGTGCTGGAATGGGGCAAGGTGACGGTGGATTGGTGGACTCACACCCTGGGTGGGTTGCACATCAACGACTTCATTCTCGCCGCGCGCTGCGACGCACTGTACCAGGCCGGTTGACTTGTAGCATCGCCACGCGCCCGTGGATGGGTTGAGCGAAGCGATACCCATTACTTTGCACCGACAGGTCACGACCGACAGGATGGGCTTGTGGTTGGTGGTTGGTGGGTTACGCCTGCGGCTAACCCACCCTACTGTTTTGGAACAGGTTTTTCCTTGAAGATTCGCCTGATCACCACGAAGAACACCGGCACCAGGAATATCGCCAGCACCGTGGCGGAGATCATGCCGCCCATCACCCCGGTGCCCACCGCCCGCTGACTGGCGGACCCGGCCCCGGTGGCGACCACCAGGGGAATGACCCCGGCGGTGAAGGCCAGGGAGGTCATCAGAATCGGTCTGTAACGCAATCGGCAGGCAGTGAGGGTGGCCTCCATCAGGGGGCGTCCCTGCCGTTGCAGTCCGCGGGCAAATTCGATGATGAGGATGGCGTTTTTCGCCGACAGTCCGATAATGGCGATCAGTCCCACCTTGAAGTAGATATCGTTGGAAAGGCCGGCAATGGTCGCCCCCAGCACCGACCCCAGCACCCCCAGGGGCACCACCAGGATCACCGCCAAGGGAATCGACCAGCTCTCGTAGAGCGCCGCCAGGCACAGAAATACCGCCAGCATCGACAGTCCCAGCAGCAGGGGCAATTGCCCCTGGGAGGCCTTTTCCTCGCGACTGGTGCCGTGCCAGGCGAGATTGATCTGGCGGGGCAGCTCCTCCATCAATCCTTCCAGAGTGTCCATGGCCTCGCCGGTACTGAAGCCGGGCGCCACCGTGCCCGCCATGCGCACCGAGGGGTAGCCGTTGTAGCGCGTGACCATCAATGGCCCTGTCTCCCAGCGGGTGGTGACGAACTCGGACAGGGGCACCATGTCCCCCTGGTTGTTGCGCACCCGCATGGCGAGAATCTGTTCCGGCTGCATACGGTAATCCTGGTCCGCCTGCACCACCACCCGCTGCATGCGACCCTGACTGGGGAAATCGTTGACATAGCGGGTGCCCACCGCCGAGGCCAGCAGACTGTTGATGCGCGGCAGGTCCACCCCCAGGGCGTAGGCCCTGTCGCGATCGATGTCGAGATGCAGTTCCGGGGCATCCATGCCCCCCTCGATGCGCATCGAGGCAATGGCCGGTTCGCGGGTCGCCAGCGCCATCAGCCTGTCCCGTGCCTCGGTCAGCGCCTCACGGCCGATATCACCGCGATCCTGGAGACGGAATGAAAAACCGGCGCCGGATCCCAGTTCCGGAATGGAAGATGGCGTGATGGTGATCACCATGCCCTCGCGTATTTCGGAAAATACCGCGTGGGCACGGGCCGCCAGCGCCTGGGCGCTGTGCTCGGCGCCCTTGCGTTCATCCCAGGGCTTCAGGGCGATAAAGCCATTGGCGGCGTTCTGGCCGGTGGTGAAGGGGTTGACGCCAACCACCGTGGAAATGTTGTCCACCTCGGGCTGGGCCAGAAAAAACTCCTCCACCTGTCGCACCACTTCCATGGAGCGGGCCACGGTGGCCCCCGCGGGCATCTGCATGGCGGCCACCAGGGAGCCCTGGTCCTCATCCGGCAGGAAGGCGGTGGGAAGTCGGGCGAACAGCAGCGCCACCACGGCGATGATCGCCACATACAGCACCATCATGCGGCCGCTGCGGGATACCACCTTTTCCACCAAGCCCTGGTAGCCAATGGCACTGCGGTTGAAGCCGAGATTGAACCAGCGAAACACCGCTGCTTTCTTGTCCTGATGATCCCTGGCCAGGGGCCTGAGGATGCTGGCGCACAGCGCTGGCGTCAGGGACAGGGCGAGAAACGCCGAGAACAGGATGGACACCGCCATGGTGACGGCGAATTGCCGGTAGATGTTGCCCACCGTGCCGGCGAAGAAAGCCATGGGGATGAACACCGACACCAGCACCACGGTGATGCCGATGATGGCCCCGGTGATCTGCTTCATGGCCTTGATGGTGGCCTCGCGGGGCGCCAGCCCCTCCTGGGCCATGAGGCGCTCGACATTTTCCACCACCACGATGGCGTCATCCACCAGGATGCCGATCACCACCACCATGGCGAACATGGTCAGCACATTGATGGAGAAGCCAAAGGCATGGAGCACCGCGAGGGTGCCCAACAGGGCCACCGGCACCACCAGGGTGGGAATCACCGTGTAGCGCAGATTCTGCAAGAACAGCAGCATCACCACGAACACCAGCAGCACCGCCTCGAACAGGGTCTGCACCACGCGGTTGATGGAGATGTCCACGAAGCGACTGTTGTCCACGGCGATGCTGGCCTCGACGCCATCCGGCAGGAAGCGCGATAGCTCGTCGATCCGCTCCCGCACCAGTCGCGCGGTTTCCACCACATTGCTGCCAGGGGCGGACTGCACGCCGATGCCAACCGCCGGCTTGGCATTGTTGCGGGCGGCGCGGATATACTGCTGGGCCCCCAGCTCCACCCGCGCCACATCCCCGAGTCTCAGGGTGGAGCCATCGACATTGGCCCGCAGAATGACATTGCGGAAGTCGTCCTCGCTCCTCAACTGGCCATCCACCACCACGCTGGCGGTGATCTGCTGGTCCAGGGGGTTGGGCCTGTCGCCGAGGGTGCCGGAGGAAATCTGCGCGTTCTGCGCCGCCAGGGCGGCGCTGACATCATCGGGGGTCAACCCGTAGCCCACCAGCTTTTCCATGTCCAGCCAGATGCGCATGGCGTGTTCGGTACCGAACAGCGAGGCCTCGCCAACGCCGGTGATGCGCTGCACTTCGGGGCGGATGTTGCGCGCCACGAAGTCCCCCAGCATCACCTCGTTGATGTCCGGATCCACCGAGGTGAACACCACGATCATCATGAAGTTGGGGAACGTCTTGTCGACGCGGATGCCCTGTTGATTCACCACCTGTGGCAGCCTGGGGCTGGCCCTCGCCAACTGGTTCTGCACCTCCACCTGGGCGATGTCCGGGTCGGTGCCGAGCTGAAAGGTGAGGTTGATGCGAAAGGCGCCGTAGGCCTCGCTGCTGGATTCCATGTACAGCAGGTTGTCGACGCCATTGAGGTCGTTTTCGATGATGCTGATGACCGACTGATCCACCATGGTCGGCGAGGCGCCGGGGTAGATACCGCTGACGCTGACCACCGGAGGCGCCAGGGGGGGATAGTAGGCGACCGGCAACTGGGTGATGGCCAGCACGCCAGCGGCGCTGATAAAGAGGGCCACCACCCAGGCGAAGATGGGCCTGTCGATGAAAAACCGCGACATGGGTCAGTCCCCCGCCAGTTGACCAGGGGCGGCGTCCAGCAGCAGCGGTTTCACGGTCACGCCGGGTGGCGCCTTGTAGAAGCCGTCCACCAGGATGCGATCCCCCGCTGCGAGTCCATCGGTGACGATCCAATGGTTGTCGCGGGCGGCGGCGATGGTGATCGGCAGCACCTTCACCACATTGTCCGGACCCACCACCAGCAGGGTGTCACCGTGCTCGTTGCGGGTCACGGCCTTCTGGGGCACCAGGAAGGCGTCTTCGTAGAGGGCCTGCTCCAGCACCACCCGCACGAACATGCCGGGCAGCAGCAGGCGATCGGGATTGGGTACTTCGGCGCGGAAATTGATCTGACCGGTGCCGGGTTCGACGCTCACCTCGCCAAACAGCAGGCGTCCGCCATGGGGGTAGCGCCGGCCGTTTTCCAACAGCAGGCTGACCGGCACCGCCCTGTCCTCGGTGAGGGTCAGGCTGCCGGTGGCGTAGGACGAGCGCAACCGCAGGGCGTCGCTGGAGCCCTGGTTGAAACTGGCGTAGATGGGGTCGATCTGCTGGATGGTGGCCAGATGGGTGGCCTCACCCTCGCCCACCAACGCGCCCTCGGTCACCAGGGCGCGGCCAATGCGCCCGCTGA
>JBJHDJ010000103.1:0-7828 GCA_050486485.1 Porticoccaceae bacterium | reverse complement strand
CGGGCCAGCCCCGCATCCAGGTGAGCTGGCGTTTGGCCAGCTGCCGGGTGGCGGCGATGGCCTTCGCCACCATGTCGTCGTAGCCGTACTCACCCGCCAGATAGCCCCACGCCTGGCGATAGCCAACGGCGCGAATGGCGGGCAGGTCGCCGTGCAGGTCACTGCGCTCCCGAAGGCGTTTGACCTCCTCCAGCAGTCCTTGTTCCAGCATCCGCCGAAAGCGCTGGGCAATGCGTTCATGGAGCAACTGGCGACTGGCGGCCACCAGACCGATCTGAATCAGGTGGTAATCGCCGGCAATGGGCCGCACTGCTTTGCCACCGGTTTGCCGGCGCAGGCGACTGGCGGGCTCGCCGGTGAGGCGATGAATTTCCAGGGCGCGCTGTATGCGCTGGGAGTGATTGGGATGCAGGGTTCGCGCCGTGTCCGGATCCACTCTGGCCAACTCGGCGTGCAGGTGGGGCCAGCCCAGGCGCTCCGCCTCGGCGAGGATGGCGGCGCGCACGGCAGGATCGGAAGGGGGCAGATCGCCAAGCCCCTCCAGCAACACCCGGAAGTAGAGCATGGTACCCCCCACCAACAGGGGGATTCGCCCCCGGGCGACGATGTCGGCAATGAGGGGGGTTGCGTCGGCGGCAAATTCCGCCGCCGAATAGCCTTCGGCGGGATCGCGGATATCGATCAGGTGATGGGGGGCCCTGGCCAGCAGCTCGGAATCCGGCTTGGCGGTGCCGATATCCATGCCCCGGTACACCAGGGCCGAGTCGACACTGATGATTTCCCCGGGAAGATGGTTCAGCAAGCCCGCCGCCAGATCCGTCTTGCCGGTGGCGGTGGGGCCCATCAGCCAGATCACCGGCGGCTTGCCAGCGCCGCCGCGGACCGCCACTAGCGCCCCCGGAGGAACAGTTGATCCAGTTCCTCCAGGCTCAGTTGGCGCCAGGTGGGGCGCCCATGGTTGCACTGGCCGCCGCGCTCGGTGTCTTCCATGTCCCTCAACAGGGCGTTCATCTCGGCGAGCCCCAGGCGTCGGTTGGCGCGCACCGAGCCATGACAGGCCATGGTGGAGAAGATGTCGTCGATGTGGGCGCGGATGCGGTCGCTGGTGCCGTACTCCAGCAGGTCGGAGAGCACATCCCGCACCAAAGCCTCGGCATCGGAGCCCCGCAACAGGGCGGGAATCTCGCGGATCACCAGGCTTTCCGGCCCGGCCCGCTGCAAGGTGAAGCCCAGGCTGGCGAACACCTCCCCGTATTCCTCGGCGCAATCCGCTTCCTTTTCGCTGACGGCGATGGCCTCCGGCACCAGCAGCGGCTGGGAGGTAATGGCCTGCCCTTCGAAGGCCTGTTTCATGCGCTCGTAGTTGATGCGTTCGTGGGCGGCATGCATGTCGACAATCACCAGCCCGCTGGCATTTTCGGCGAGAATGTACACCCCCTTGAGCTGGGCGATGGCATAGCCCAGGGGCGGCACCCCGTTGTCCGTCGCCACCTCCGGATCGACGGCGGGATTGTCGTGCAGGGCGCCGTAGAGATCACGGGCCTGGGGGGCGGCGCCACCCAGGTAGGCGCCCGCTCGATTGCCAATCCCACCCGGGGAAAAGGCTGGTCGCGGCCAGCCGCCAGTGGCGAGCCCACCCATGGCCTGCTGGGTGGGTTGCGGTGCACCGGGTGCGGGCGCCGGCGCATCCGCCGCGACCGCCACCCGTTCCGGCATATCCCCCGGGCGAATATCCGCCACCGCCCGGTGCAGGGTGCTGAACAGGAAGTCATGGACACCGCGACCCTCCCGGAAGCGCACCTCGTGCTTGGTGGGGTGCACATTGACATCCACCTCGGCGGGGTCCAGCTCCAGAAACAGCACATAGGCGGGATGGCGGTCGTGGTAGAGCACATCCCGGTAGGCCTGGCGCACCGCGTGGGAAACCACCTTGTCGCGGATGACCCGGCCATTGACGAAAAAGTATTGGAGGTCCGCCTGGCTGCGGGAAAATGTCGGCAGGCCGATCCAGCCCCACAGTCGCGGCCCGCCCCGGGACTGATCGATATAGCGGGCATTTTCCATGAAGGCCGGCCCACAGATGGCCGCGACCCGGCGCTCCTGCTCCAACGGGCTGGCGGCGGCCCTGAGGCTGTGCACCGTCTTGCCGTTGTGACTCAGGGTGAAGGACACATCGAAGCGGCTCAGGGCCAGCTTGCGCAGCACATCGTCGATGCGACCGAATTCGGTTTTCTCCGTGCGCAGGAACTTGCGACGGGCGGGGGTATTGAAGAACAGGTCGCGCACCTCCACGGTGGTGCCCCGTGGGTGGCGCACCCGGTCCACTTCCACCGCCATGTCGCGGCCTTCCCCCCGCGCCCGCCAACCAGCGCCCTCACCGCCGGTATTGGTGAGCAATTCGAGCCGCGCCACGGAGGCGATGCTGGCCAGGGCCTCGCCGCGAAACCCCAGGGTGGCAACCGCCTCGAGATCGTCCAGATCGGCGATCTTGCTGGTGGCGTGGCGGCTAAGGGCCAGTGGCAGGTCGGCCTCGTCGATGCCGCTGCCATCGTCCCGCACCCGCACCAGCTTGATGCCGCCGGCTTCGACATCCACGCTGACGCGGCTGGCGCCGGCGTCGAGACTGTTTTCCATCAGTTCCTTGACCACCGATGCCGGTCGCTCCACCACTTCGCCAGCGGCAATCTGATTGGCGAGCCGTGGACTCAGCAGCTGAATTCGGGGCATGGATTGCTTCGCTGTGGCTTCATGTGGATGGAATGCGGATGCGCTGACCCACCCGGATATTGGTGGAACTCAGGCTGTTGTGGCGCAGCAGTGTTTCGACGGAGACATTGTGCCGGGCGGCGATGCCCGACAGGGTATCACCCCTGGCGATGACATACACCAGATCGGGTCCACCGGCGGTGTTGGCGGCCAGCCAGGTACCGATGGGGGGTTTGTCGTGGAAATAGCGTCGGATGCCGGAAAAGATCGCTTCCGCCATCTGTCGCTGATAGGCCGGATCCGCCAGTTGCCTGGCCTCCGTGGGGTTGGAAATAAAGCCAGTCTCCACCAGGATGGAGGGAATGTCCGGAGATTTGAGCACCAGGAAGCCCGCCTGTTCCACATGGCGTTTGTGGAGCCGGGCGACGCCCCCGATGCCGCCGAGTACTTCCCTGCCCACATGCAGGCTGTCATTGAGGGTGGCGGTCATGGACAGATCGAGCAGCACGCTGGCCAGCACCTTGTCCTTGTCGCTGATGCGCACGCTGCCCACCCCGCCCACCAGATCGGCGCGGTTTTCCCGCTCCGCCAGGTAGCGGGCGGTTTCGCTGGTGGCGCCGCCGGGGGACAGGGCGAACACCGAGGCGCCGCGGGCCGCCGGGGTGGTGTAGGCGTCGGCGTGTATGGAGACGAACAGGTCGACGCGGTGCTCGCGGGCGATATCGGTACGCCGGCGCAGGGGAATGTAGTAGTCGCCGGTGCGGATCAGCACGCCCTGAAAACCGGGTTCGCGGTCCGCCAGGCGCTTCAACTCGCGACTGATGGCCATTACCACATGCTTCTCGTAGATGCCATTGGGGCCAATGGCGCCGGGATCCTCCCCGCCATGACCGGCGTCTATGCCGATGATAATATCCCTCTGGGCGCCCTGGGCGACCACCATGTCGACGACGGTTCTTTCCCTCTCCTTTTCAATATCGTAGAGGTCCACCACCAGACGGTCACCGTACTGCTCGCTGGGCTTGAGGGGAAAGCTGCGGGGACGGATGGGCTGGTTGAGGTCGAGGACGATGCGCAGGTGCTTGTCGTCACGCCGCGCCGAGCGGATGCCGCTGATGGGCGTGCCCTTGAGATCGATGCTGTCCAGGTCGGCGGCCAGGTGAATATCGTGGATATCCACCACCAGGCGGTCGGGGTTTTCCAGGGTAAAGAGGGTATGCTCGACGCCCGCGGTGAGATCGAAGACCAGACGGGTATGGTCGGGGGCCCGCCACAGGCGCACACCGTGCACCACGGCGGCGAGACTTTCCACGGCCAGGGTGAGCAGCAGCGCCCCCACCAGCAGCGGCAACAGGCCGCGCCAGTCGCGCCGATCTCGCCTTGTTCCGTCAATCCCCATGGAGTTGCGCCACCACTCGCTTTCCGGCGTCGGACAGCGGAATTATAACCAGACCGCGCCCCCGGCCCTCAACACTCAAGTGAATGTCCAGGTCGGGCTCCGCCAGGTAGTCGCCACCCTTTTCCGGCCATTCGACGATGCACAGGCTGTCCTCGCGAAAATAATCCCGCATGCCCATGTATTCAAGTTCCTCGCCGTCCGCGAGACGGTAGAGGTCGAAATGGTAGACGGCGCCGTCGGCGAATTCATAGGGTTCCACCAGGGTGAAGGTGGGGCTTTTCACCGCCCCCTGGTGGCCTCGGGCGCGCAGCAGGCCACGGCACAGGGTGGTCTTGCCTGTCCCCAAGTCGCCGCTGAGGTGGATGATGCCGCTGCGAAAATCACCGCCCAGGCGTTGGCCGAAGGCCACCATGGCCTCCTCCCCCTCCAGATAGAGAGTGAAAGGTCCGTCCATCAACGCCGCGCCGCATCATTCATGGTCGTCACCATTGAGCAGACGCCGCAAGGGCGCCATCAGATCGGTGGCCCGCAGGCCCCGTTCACCGTGCTCCCTCGCCGCCATGTCGGCGGCGAGGGAATGGACACAGGTCCCCAGGCGAGCGGCGTCGCCGAGGGGCAGCCCCTGGGCCATGAGCCCCCCCAGCACACCGCTCAACACATCCCCCATGCCGCCCACCGCCATCCCCGGATTGCCGTAGGGACAGAGGGCGAGTTCCTCATCCGGCACCGCCACCAGGGTGCCCGCCCCCTTGAGCACCACGGGTCCGCGGAAACGCCCGCCCAGGGCTGTCACGGCGGCAAAGCGATCCCCCTGGACCTGAGTGGAACCGAGGCCCAGCAGGCGCGCCGCTTCCCCCGGATGGGGAGTAACCAGCCAATGACGGGTCTCGGCGCCGCGGGCGACCCGTCCCTCGGCGACGATATTCAGGGCGTCGGCGTCCACCACCATGGGCAGGCCGCTGGCCACGGCTTTTTGCAGCATTTGTTCCGACCAGGGCGTGCGCCCCAGGCCCGGCCCGATCACCAGCACCGTGGGACGATCGAGCCAGGGCTCCAGGGACTGGCCAGACGAAACCGCCACCGCCATCACCTCCGGGCACCGGGACAGAATGGGGGCGATGTGCTCGCCACGGGTGGCAACGCTCACCAGCCCGGCGCCACTGGCCAGGGCCGCCTCCGCCGCCATGGCCACGGCGCCGCCATAACCCAGGTCGCCGCCAATCACCATGACATGGCCGAACTGACCCTTGTGGGCATCGGCGGGGCGCCGCTCGAGCTGGGCTTTGAATTCCCGCCAGTCCAGTTTGCGCAGGGACGGGGACACGCCCTGGTAAATGGCCGGGGGCACCCCCAGGTCGTCGAATCGCAGATCCCCCCGGGCCGCTGGCCCATGGGCGGTATAAAGCCCGCGCTTGAGCCCTATATAGGTGACGGTGAGATCGGCTCGCACGCAACTGCCCAGGGCCGCGCCGCTATCGGCGCACAACCCCGAGGGGATATCCACCGCCACGACGGGCAGCCCGCTGCCGTTGATGGCGGCAATGGCCGGCGCGAAGTCGCCGCGCACCTCCCCCCGGGCGCCCGTGCCCAACAGTGCGTCGACAATCACGCCGCCAGTGGGTGGCGCGGCCTCGCGCCAGGGAACCATGGCAACCTGTTGCGCCCGGGCAAACTCCATCGCCGAGCGGGCATCGCCCTGGAGTTTTTCCTCGGCGGCGACCTGCACCACCGTTGCCGGGATCCCCCTCTGGCGTGCCAGGGCCGCGATGATATAACCGTCGCCACCGTTGTTGCCGGCGCCACAATAGGCAGTGATCCGCCCGGGAAGAGGCCATTTTTCCAGCAAGGCGTCGAGGGTCGCGCGACCCGCCCGCTTCATCAGCACCAGGCCGGGAATGCCGTGATCCTCGATGGCGATACGATCCAGTTCGCGGACCTGGCTGGCGGTGTACAGAGCTGGCGTCATGGGCGGCTTCCACTGGGAGTCGGCTCCTGCACGAGGTGACCGGCAAGCGCCGGAACGAACACGGACAGACAGACGAACATTATTGGGCGCGATGAATGGCGCGATGTCTGGCAGAATTATACGGAATCCACCCGCAGCCGCCACGGCCCGTTCATGTCGCGAACCACCCCACATCCAGACACCGCCAGGGCTCTCGCCAGTTTGGTCGCCGACATCCGCCAGTGGGGCCGAGAGCTGGGTTTTCAGCAGGTGGCGGTCACCGACACCGACCTGGTGGAGCCGGCACGGCGGCTCCGCCAGTGGCTGGATCGCGGGTACCAGGGGGAGATGGCCTGGATGGCCAGCCACGGCGCCCGGCGCTGGACACCGGAAGACCTGGAACCCGGCACCTGCCGAGTGATCTGCGCGCGCATGGACTACCTGCCACCCCACAGCAACCTCATCGCCGCGCTGCGGGACAGGGACAGGGCCTACCTGTCCCGCTATGCCCTGGGGCGCGACTACCACAAAGTGATTCGCAAGCGGCTCGCCGAACTGGCCAGACGCATCGAGGTCCGCATTGCCGCCCTGCCGGAACTGCAACAGCTGGGACAACCCCGCCAGCGCCCTTTCGTTGACAGCGCCCCAGTGCTGGAAAAACCCCTGGCCGTGAAAGCCGGTCTCGGCTGGATGGGCAAGCACACCCTGATCATCAACAGCGGCGCCGGCTCCTGGTTCTTCCTTGGCGAGCTCTACACCAGCCTGCCTCTGCCGGTGGACGAGCCGCGACAACCGGACCGCTGCGGCAACTGCACCGCCTGCCTCACTATCTGCCCCACGGATGCCTTTCCGGCACCCTACCAGTTGGACGCGCGCCGCTGTATTTCCTATCTCACCATCGAGCACAAGGGCCCAATACCCGTGGAGTTGCGGCCGCTGATGGGCAACCGGGTATTCGGTTGCGATGACTGCCAGGCGGTGTGTCCCTGGAACCGCTACGCGCGCCCCACCGAGGAGGTGGATTTCGTTCCCCGCCACGGCCTGGCGGACGCCGAACTGGCGGCGCTGTTTTCCTGGAGCCAGGAGGATTTCGAGGAAAAAACCGCGGGCTCGCCCATTCGCCGCGTCGGCTATCGACGCTGGCTGCGCAATCTGGCGGTGGGGCTGGGCAACGGCTCGCCCGCGCCCCGGGCCATCGCCGCCCTGGAGGCCCGCGCCGACCACCCCGACCCGCTGGTGCGCGAGCATGTTCACTGGGCGCTGCAACGCTTGCGAAACCCGGTGGCGCCGGCCACCAAGCCGTTCCCGGCGCTGCGCCTGCCCTTCGATACCGCCGATGACGGGGATTGACGCCAGCAGCTTACCACTGGCGATAGACCATCCTGTGGACAGCAACGGCTCCCTGTCAACGGCTCCCTATCAACCGGTAGTGCCTCAGTTTGAAACTCCCCTGTAGGGGCGTGGGGATGTGGTGTCGGTATTGGGGGTACGCCAACAAGCGTACATCCCTGTACAGGCTCGGCTGGCAACATCCTGTTGCCAGACGCCCCCCAATACCGACACCACACCCCCACCAACCATCACCAGGTTTCAAACTGAGACACTACCTTAATGGCACTGAGTTAAGCCCCTTTACGGTAGTAGGGCGGTGTCCCGGGGGAGAGTTTTCGAGACCGTCGGCGCCAGGGATGGCGCCGTCGAGCCCCCAAGGATGGGTTTACGGCGTGTCTCGAAAACTCTCCCCCGGGATGCCGACCGGGCTACGAAGTCCGAAATGC
>JBJHDJ010000102.1:0-7834 GCA_050486485.1 Porticoccaceae bacterium | reverse complement strand
GCGGAGGACGGTAGTATCGTGGAGCTGGTGATTCTGGAAGCGGCGAAACAGGGGGCCTGGCCCTTGATGCGTGACTGCGCGGCGTGATTCGTGGAGTGAAAAACCGGGGTCAGATGAAAGTTATCGATGTTATCGCCTGATTTACCCTTATCTGACCCCGGTTGTTGTCAGACCAATCTCTGTTTGCAAATTATAACTCCAGGGTTATAATTTATCCGAAAAAAGAGGCGCCGGAGCGAGTGAAGAGCAAGGAGCTGATCAAGGAGCTGGAAGCCGCTGGCTGGAACCTGGATCGTGTTCGTGGCAGCCACCATATCTTCAGGCATGCCTTGCTGCCTGGCTCTATTCCCGTGCCTCACCCCAAAAAGGACTTGCCTGTAGGCACCGTCAATGCCATCAAGAAACGTGCCGGGTTGCAGTAACCCGGGCAGGAGGTAAATCATGCAATACCCCATCGCCATTGAATGGGGCGACGACATTACCGCAACGGGTATTGTCTTTCCCGACATACCTGGTGCCATTACAGCTGGCGATACCATCGAGGAAGCCTATGAGCGGGCAGTGGAAGTGGCTCATATACAACTTGAAGCCCTGACGGCTGAAGGCCAGCCCCTCCCTATGCCCAGCCGTATCGAGGATCTCAAAAAAATCCCTGACTACGCAGACTGGGGATGGGGTGTCGTCGATATTGACGTTACCCCGTATCTGGGAAAAACCGAAAAGGTAAACGTCACCCTGCCCGGCCTGGTAGTTCGCAAAATCGATGATTACGTTGCCCTGCACGGTCTGAAGAGCCGCTCGGCATTTCTGGCCAGTGTTGCAATGGAAAAGCTGGCGGGCCGGAGTTCGGGGTCAGAGTAACCACCCACCCCTCACCCGCGCGCGGGAGAGGGAGAAAACGGCGCCAAAACGCTTAAATCAGTGCCATTCGGCCCAGGCCTTGCCTTTTGCTCATTTGGACCTAATCCATCCTTAGAATGCCCTTGCTGTAGTCCAGAAAATCATCCAGGCGCCTGGTGATGATGTTCACTGTGATGGGTATCTGTCTCTTTTGATACTCGTGGACCGCGATATTGCAAAAACCCACCATCCGTTTCAGGTTGTCGGCGAGTGCTGGGTCGATCAGCCCTGCTCGGGCCAGCAGCTCGAACACATCGCGGGAACTTTGCGGCAAGCCCAGTGCTCGCTGGCGAATCAGGTGGTGTCCCATGTCCAGCGCCGCTTCGCAGGCCCGCTGAATGTTGAGAATGGCGGCATCCTGGCGGGTGACGTCGTTGTCGAAGGTGGCCGGATCCTTGTCGTATTCTTCCCGGGCGCGGGCCACGCAACGCTCGATGGTGGCGGCCTTGTTGAGCAATACATCATCCGCCATGGACTGTGCCCCGGCCTGCGATGTCGTGCAGCAAGTTGGCCCGTGCCTCGTCCAGGGCCAGTTTGTCGCTCAGGATGGCGACCTCGTAAAGTCGAGCCTGCGAATCCTTTTGCCACCAGGGCTGGCCATGGGTAATGATCTGGTACTGCATGACGGTGGAGGCCGCACGAAGATCAACTAGGTCCACCGGGCAACCGACCAGGTCGGCCAGTTCTCCCGCCCAGTCGAAAAGTTGGACGGGGTCGGCATAGCCTTCCACCAGCACGGCGATGTCGAGATCGCTGTCGGAGCGAGAGTATCCGGTGATCTGGCTGCCAAAGGCATAGATTGCCAGCAGATTTGGCACCTTGCCTTGCAGATAGGTGACGATGGCGGGGATATCCATTGAGCAATTTAATCAGGTTGGGGTTGGAGTCTCAAGCAGTGCGGGTCATCTCTGAAAGGCACTGAATTAAGGCGAAAGAACATTCCCTCTCCCCCCTGGGGAGGAGGCCAGGATGAGGGGAAAGCGGCGGTGCCGCTTGATTGCTGGCGCAATCGCCCGCTCCCCACCCCTCTCTCGCGCGCGGGAGAGGGAGAAAATGCCAAAACGCTTAATTCAGTGCCTTTGAGACTTGACCCCTAGCCTCTTTTCACTTTCATCAGGTTGGCGTCATCAGCATATCGATATGGCTGGATCCGGCGGCCTGGTAGCTCCTCATCACCCTCTCGATATCCTGCCCGCGGTCCGTGTTGCCGGGCTCGCCGATGATGGTGAAGTGATACCCCAGGTTGCGAAAATGTTCCAGAAACTGTGCGCCGCTCACGCCTGACGAGTCTTGCAGGGCCGGGGGTGTGAATTCGGCAATGATCTGCGGTCGCCACTGTTCGATGATGCGGGCCGCGCCGAGGAGTGCCTTGTATTCCCAGCCCTCCACATCCACCTTGATCAGGTGGACGGGCTGCTCGGCGGGTATCACCAGGTCGATGGGCAGGGCCTGGGTGATAGCGTCGGGGAGTTGATGCCGCAGTACCGAGGCGTCCGCCATCGGGGTGACAAAGCCGTTGGTCATCGAACTGCTGTAGGAGACACTTTCCACCCGGTCCGAGGCGGCGATATGCAGGATTTCCAGGTGCTGAAAGTGGTTGGCAGCTTTGTTCAACAGCAGCAGCCTGCCGTTCAGCACGCCGGGCTCGATGGCGAATACCCGGCCCGTGGGGCCTGTCAGCGACGCGGCCAGCAGGGCATACCAACCGATATTGGCGCCGATGTCCACCACGGTCATGCCAGGCCGCACCAATTCCCGGAACAGGCGGGATACCGCCGGTTCGTAGTCGCCGGTGGCGAGGATGTGGCCACCGATAAGGTCGTTTTCGGGGGCGTGGATGACAAAGCCATCGGCAATGTCCCTGTGACCGATGCCGCTTGGCGTGAAGCCGACGAGATTGCGGGCCTTGAATTCCGGCGAGTTGAGGTAGATGCCCAGGGCATCCTCCAGGTTCTTGCCGACCAGCTCGCAGTGCCCCGGCCATTCTGTTGGTTGGGGCTGGCGGCCGAGAATATGGCGGAAGAAGTAGTACACATCGAGCTTGGTGACCAGTGGCGAAAAGGCTTGTCGCCAGGGATGTTCCAGGTCGATGTCCGCCGGTGCGCGGTGTGACGGTTTGCGCCGCCAGAGGTTTTTCAGGGTGTTCATCGGATTCATGGTGTTTTCGGGTCAGGTCTCAATGGCACTGAATTGTAATCCCCTTTACGGTAGTGGACGGTGCCGGGGGGAGAGTTTTCGAGACCGCCGTAAACTCCCCGCCGGGGTCCTGCCCGCAATCACAGATTGCGTTCGTTCCGTTCGGATCAGGTCTGAATGGCACTGAATTAAGCCGAAAGAACATTCCTTCTCCCCCCTGGGGAGAAGGCCAGGATGAGGGGAAAGCGGCGGAGCCGCTTGATTGCTGGCGCAATCGCCCTCTCCCCACCCCTCTCCCGCGCGCGGGAGAGGGAGAAAACGGCGCCAAAATGCTTAATTCAGTGCCATTGAGACCTGACCCCACTGCCCTCTACAGACTTGCCCCCCTTGCTCCTCACTCCAGGTTCTGGGCCACAATCACTTCGAGCCGGTGTCCTTTCTCCCTGGCCATGGCCTCGATGGCCACCTTGAGCCGCATTCTGACATCCCGATCCCCATGCACCAGGCGCACCACCCGGGGCCAATGGCGCATGCGGCGGATAAAGTTGAGCAGATCCTTCTGGTCGGCGTGGGCTGAATAGCCGCTGATGGTGGTGACGCCGGCGCGAATATCGATGCGCTCGCCATCCAGTTCCACCCAGCCGCCCCGTGGCCCGAATTGCTGGATGGCCCGTCCCGGTGTGCCGGGGGCCTGGTAACCGACGAACAACACCTGGTGGCGGGGATCCCCCAGCATGGCCTTGAGGTAGTTCACCACCCGTCCCCCGGCGCACATGCCGCCAGCGGCGATCACCACGGCGGGGCGGCCGGTGCGGGCCAGGTAGTCCACGGTTTGCAGGTGGGTGTCGTGATCGTCCACGGTGTACAGGTTGTCGAAGCTCAGGGGGTGGCGGCCAGCCCGCAGGCGGCGCTGGGCCTCGGCGTCCCAGTAGGGTTTCAGTTCCCGGTAGACCTGGTTGAATCTGGCCGCCAGGGGGGAGTCGACAATGATTTCCAGGTTCCGCCACAGGGCGTTGCCGTTGTGGATCAGTCCTTCCAGTTCATAGAGCAGCTCCTGGGTGCGGCCGATGCTGAAGGCGGGGATGATCACCGTGCCCTCGTTGGCCAGGGCCTTTTCGATGGCGCTTTTCAACAGCAGGCTGCGCTCGCGGCGCGACTGGTGCAGGCGGTCGCCGTAGGTGGATTCCAGCACCAGTTGATCCGCCCGCCAGGGGGATCGCGGCGCGGGCAGCAGGGGGCGTGGGGCGCGCCGAGGTCGCCGGAGAAGATGATGCGCTGTTCCCGCTGTTGGCCATCGGCCAGGGGCTGGTCCCGGTAGTCCAGGGCAACCTCCACGAAACTGGAGCCGAGAATATGTCCGGCGCGGTGCAGCTTGATGCGCAGGTGGAGGCTGCCGGTGTCAACGACGGTGTGCCAGGTTTTGTAGTCGATGCCCACCAGTTGGCTGTCTACCCGTTGCAGGAACTGTTCGATAAGCCGCCGGTCCCGGGTGAAACCCACCTGCAGGGCGTCCTCGATTACCAGGGGCAGCAGCCTGGCGGAGGGCTGGGAGCAGAGAATGGGGCCGTCGAAGCCCGCGGCAATGAGGTAGGGCAGGCGGCCCACATGGTCGATATGCACATGGGTAATCACCAGCGCCTTGACGGTGGACAGGTCGAAGGTCACCTTGAGCTGTTCCAGGCTGTCGGCGTGCTGGTCCTCGCCCTGGAACAGCCCGCAATCCACCAGCAGGGCGTGATCGGCGTCGGCAATCAGACGATGGCAACTGCCGGTGACGCCGCTGGCGCCGCCGTGGTGGATGAACCGCGGGTAGTGTCGGGTCATGGTGTGTTCCTTCACGGCCAGAGTCCGAATCCGGCGTGTATGGGAATCTGGGTGTGGGGATATTGCGCCGGAGGGAGAGAAAAAAGATGCAGGGAAGCCGGTAATCCGTTACCCAGGGTACTTCCTGTACCAGCGCCAGTCATTGGCGTGCTTCCCTGCAATGTGCCCATCCAGGACACGGCTCGATTCTATTACACAATTTTACATTTTCAAGAATTTTTTGAGATTTTTTTATTAAAGGGGACAGATTTATTTTTGGCGATTTCCTTATCTCCTGGTTTTTGATAGTTTGATGTCCATCAATTGGTACAGAGGCAGAGCACAATGCCAAGGACGGGGCGTGTGGTGGTACCCAATACCCCACACCATGTGGTGCAGCGCGGTCACAATCGACAGGCGGTGTTTGCGACAGAGGATGATTTTCACCGTTACCTGGAGGACTTACGAGAAGTCAAGCAGGCATTCAATGTGCGGGTGTACGCCTACTGTCTGATGACCAACCATGTTCATTTGTTGTTGGTTCCCGGTGAGTCGGCGGAATCTATGGCCAAGTTGATGAAAACCCTGGCCGGTCGCGCCACGCGCCGTCGCAACAGGCAGGAGGGCAGAACCGGCACATTGTGGGAGGGTCGCTATAAATCCAGCCCGGTGGAGACTGACCGATATTTACTGGCTTGCTGCCGATATATTGAGTTGAATCCGGTTCGTGCCGGGATGGTCTCAAGAGTAGAGGATTACCGCTGGTCCAGTTTTCGACAGCGAATGGGTTTAGTTGACGATAACTGGCTCGATGCTGACCCCTGTTATTTGGCGCTGTCAGACTGCCCGGTGGAGCGCCGTCGCCGTTACCGAAATTTTGTTGGAGAGGCAATTCCTGATGGGGAGGCAAATCTGATTCGGCTGGCGCTGCAGCGAGGGCAGTTGACAGGGGGGCAGGGCTTGAGAGATGAAACCGAGCGAATCCTTGGCCGCCGTGTAATCTTTAGGGGGCGGGGTCGGCCACGAACAGAATAAGGACAAAATAAATCTGTCCCCTTTTACGGTCCCCTTTTACCGGTCCCCTTTTACGCCCTTTTACGGAATAAGGAAAAAATAAATCGAAAAAATAAATCTGTCCCCTTAAATTTTATTGATTGATGACCAGCGGCGGGACATTTCTCCTCGCCCGCAGCCAGTTCAATCCCCGCAGCACGGCGGGAATGGCGGCGATGCGGCGTTCGAGGCGGTATTTGCCCGGGTAATCCATCAGCAGCAGCCCCATGGCTATGGTGAGAATACCCTGGCCGGGGATAAGCAGCATGATGATGCCGCCCACCAGCAGGATCACCCCCAGCAGGTTTTTCAGGGCGATCATCACCAGGCGCAGCACGGGGTGGGCATCTTTCCAGGGCGCCGGTTCGCGCCGCTGGTGACAAAAATAATCCGTGGGAATTTTCGACACCAGCCAGGGCAGGGTGGCGAGGCTGGTGACGAATGTCACCAGGGATACGGTGCTCAGCCACCAGAACCAGGCACTCATGCTTTCTCGAATTGGAGGTCGTAGGGCAGGGGCAGCAATGTCACTGAAACAGGCTTGCCTTCGGCGAGCAGTTGTTGCCCGGAGGCGGCCGGCTCGGTGAGCACCGCGAGCATCTCCCAGGTATCGCCATCCCGCGGCGCGGCATCGACAACGGCGCCGCACTCCTGTCCGCCGGGCAGGTGCAGGGGCGTGCCGGGTGGAGGGGCTGGGCCGTCGATGGCCAGCCGGTACATGCGCCGCTTGAGCTTGCCCAGGTATTGCATGCGGGCGACGATCTCCTGTCCGGTGTAGCAACCTTTTTTGAAATTCACCGCGCCGGTATGTTGCAGGTTCAGCATCTGGGGAATGAATTCGCCACTGGTTTGGGGCAGCACTTCGCCTTCGCCGGCGGCGATGGCCAGCAAGCGCCACAGGGGGAGCCCGGCGGGTGTCGCCCCGCGGGCAAGGGATGACCACAGGCTCTCCGCCCCTTCGGCGGCGGCCACCAAGAGCCAGCGCTCGCTGTCCAGCCGCAGGGCTGTCAGCCCCGTGCCTTGCAGTCCCTGGGTGTCGGGTTGCACGGAGACGCCGCTGATTTCCGCCACCAGGGGGTCCGCCTCGGGTCCGCTGAGACCCAGCAGGCGATACTGGTCGGAGTCGTCCCTCGGGGTGGTTTTGTAGAAGACGGCGAATTTGCCGAGGGTTTCCAGGGTTTTCACCACCAGGCCGCGATGGGTGATCATCAGGGTGTCGCCCCCTGCCGCCTTGCACAACCGGAAGTTGCTGATCATGCGACCCTTGACATCGCACAGGGCGCCGGCGAGGGGGTGCGTTTCACTCAGTTGGCGGATGTCGCAGGTGAGCTGTCCCTGAAGCAGCTTGTCGGTATCCGGGCCGCCGCAGGCGATCAGGCCGCGGTCGTCCAGGGAAAACAGCAGCGTCTGGCGCCGGAGTCGCGGATAGTCGGCGGGGGTTTCGGCAAAGCCGGTTACCTCCGCCTCGGGTCCGGGGCCGAGAGTCGCGCCTTGTTGCTGAAGAAAGTCTCGCCAGCTTGTCAGGGGGGTACTGTTGGTTTCGGCGATGTCCATGGCTGATATCCGTTTAAGTCGGGTTGTGCGTGAGTCGAGTTGTGCGTGGTGATGTCATTCGCGGTTGTTACGGTGGCCTTTTTGATGGGTATCGCTGCGCTCCACCCATCCTACGCGGGCGCTGGTGCGGTGCTATCCGTAGGGTGGGCTAGCCGCAGGCGTAACCCACCATCCGCCCTGTCAGGTCGCACAAATCGATGGGTATCGCTACGCTCAACCCATCCTACGCGGGCGCTGGTGCGGTGCTATCCGTAGGGTGGGTTAGCCGCAGGCGTAACCCACCATCCGTCCCGTCAGGTCGCACAAAGCGATGGGTATCGCCGCGCCCGACCCATCCCACGGTTGTGGCGCCAGCGTGGACGCACCCGCATCATCTATAATGGCCCAT
>JBJHDJ010000101.1:0-7845 GCA_050486485.1 Porticoccaceae bacterium | reverse complement strand
GATGGGGTGGATCTCCATGCCCAGGGGGCGTTGATCTTCCAGTTCCCCGAGGCGTTCCACAACCGCCTTGCCGGTGGTCACCACATTGCCGCCACTGATGTGGGACACGCCGAGGCCGATGGCCCGTTCGCCATTGAAGCTCATCAGCAGGGTGGGCGGTTCGATGGGCTCCCGGGTGACGGTGGCGATGTCGCCCAGGTGCAGCACGGTGCCCTCGCCGTCGCTGCCGATGCGCAGGCGTTCGAGATCCGTGAAGGATTCCACGATCGGGGTCGGCATGACCGGAATGCGCATGTCGCCGGTGGCCAGGGAGCCCGCCACCGCCACCGCGTTCTGTTGTTCCAGCACCCGGTACAGATTGTCGAGGCTGTAGCCCTCGCGCAGCAGTTGCTCCGCCGAGACATCCACGAACACCGCCTCCTGGCGGGCGCCGATCAGGGCGGTTTTCGCCACCCCCGGCACCAGGGCCAGCTCCCGTTGCAGCAGCTCGCCATAATCCAGCAGTTGCCGCTCGCTGTAACCGGGGCCGGTGATGGCGAAATAGAGGCCGTAGACATCGCCGAAATCGTCGTTGACCTGGATCGGTCCGGCGCCGGGGGGCAGTCGCCGCTCCACATCCGTCACCTTGCGGCGCAAGCGGTCCCAGGCCTGTTCCAACTGGGCGCGGTTGGGGGCGGCGGCGTAGTGTAGTTCCACCCGCACTTCCGACACCCCCTGGCGGGAGATCGAGTGAACCTCCTTCACCTCCGGCAGGGCCTGCATCGCCTCCTCGATCAGGTCGCTGACCTCGTCCGCCACCTCCTGGGTGGTGGCCCCGGGATAGGGGGTGGTGAGCAGCGCCACGCGGATGGCGAACTCGGGGTCTTCGTAACGGCTCAGGGCGTTGTAGCTGAGGGCGCCGCCGAGGATCAGCAGGGCAATCAGCACCCACAGGCTGGTGGCCCTGTGGATCGCCAGGTCACCCAGGTTCACGGCGCCTCCGCGCCCGCCGATTCGGTCGGCAAGGTGTCGAGGGGTCGCAGGCGCATGTTTTCGCGGATGGCGGACAGCCCGGTGACCACGATGCGTTCGCCGGGCTCTAGCCCGTCGAGCACGGTCACCCTGTCGCCGGTCAATTCGCCGGGCACGATGGCGCGCCGTTCGGCACGCTGGTCGTCATTCACCACCCACACGAACTGCCCGCCCAGGTTGTCGGGGACGATGGCGGTGAGGGGAACCACCACCGGGAAGTCGTGCGCTTCCCCGGCCACTGGCACGGTGGTGATCCGGGCGGTCATGCCAGGCACCATGAAGGCTCTCTCTTGTGTGTATGCCGGGTCCAGGACAAATACCACCTGCCAGGTCTGGGTGCGCGGGTCCGGGTCGGTGGCCACCTGGCGCACCACCAGGGGAAAGGATTTGCCCGGCAGGTGGCTGAACGAGGCAATGGCCTGATCCTCGTTGCCGCGCAGGGCCACCATGCGAGAAGGCATATTGATGACGATTTCCAGGTCGTCCAGATCCTGCAGGGTCAGCACGGTCTCGTTGGCTTGCACCTGGGCGTGGTTTTCCACCAGTTTGCGGCCGACGATGCCGTCGAAGGGGGCCCTGAGTTCGGTGTCCGCCAGATTGCGCCGGGCGTTGTCATAGGCGTTTTGCGCCAGGTCCCGGGTGGTTTTGAGCAGCTCCAGATCGCTTTGGGAAATGGCTTGCGAACGCTCGTGGATGGCACGGCCACGGCGGTAATCGGCGATGGCCCTGTCCAGCTCCAGTCGCGCCGCCTCGGCGGCGATGTCAAATTCCCGGGAGTCGAGCCGCGCCAGCAACTGTCCCCGGTCGACGCTGTCCCCTTCCGCCACCGCCAACTCGACGATGAGGCCAGCCATGGGAAAGGCCAGGTTGGCGCGGTTGGCGGAGCGCACCACGCCGCTGTACACCAGCTCCCTGGGGCTGGCCTGTTGCACCGTCTGGATCACCGCCGGCCGCACCGGGTCACCCTGTTGTTGCCGGGTCTCGTCCTGGCCGCACCCGGCCATCAGGGCCAGCAGCAGAGACACAATCAGGCCACGGCGAGGTTGCGGCAGGGAGTAGCGGTTGTGGCGCATGGTCAAGTCCGTCAAGCCATCCAGGTGGACCGAGGGTCGCGTAAAGCGGCCCCGGGATCGGCACCCTCAAGCAGTGGGGGAGCGGTTGGAGAGGTGTTGCCCTGCTCGCCAGGTGGCGTCTCAAATGATACAGAATAGATCGATTGCGCGCATCGGTTTTAACACGGATCCCGCGCCAGGGATCGCCCCCGTGGCGGGATTCAGACGCGGCGGACGGGGCAGGGATGCGTCACAAAAAGGCTTTCATTTCCGCCAGGAACAGCGCCAGTTGGTCGTGGTGCAGCCAGTGGCCGGCGTTGTCGTAAACCGACAGGGTGGCGTCCCGGAAGTGCTCCAGGCGTCCGTCCTTCTCGGGGCTCGGCGCCCAACTGTCGGCGCCCCACAGGATGCGCACCGGGCAGGTGATGTTGCGCCACAGGCGGTAAACCTCCGTCCGGGGAATGTCCACCGGGCCGAGAAAGCGCACATAGTTGTCGAACTTCCAACTGTAGGTGCCGTCCTCGTTCTGGCTGATGCCGTGCTGGGTGAGGTGACGGGCCTGTTCGTCCGACAGGTAGGTGTTTTCCTCCTTCATGCGCCGGTAGGCTTCCTCCAGGGAGGGGTAGCGCTTGGGGAAGCGGCCCGCGGCGGCCCGCTTCATGTCGATCCACTCGCGGATGCGCTGTTCCAGGCTCATGGACTCCTGCTGGGCATACCAATCCGGTGGCGGTCCCAGCCCCTCGATCACCACCAGCTTGCGGATATTCTCCGGGTAGATGCCGGCGTAGCGCAGGGCGATATGGCCGCCCATGGAGTGGGCGATCAGGGTCACCGGCGCCAGTTTTTTCTGGTGGATCAGTTGAGCCAGGTCGTAGATGTAGGCGGTGGCGCTGTAGTCCCCGTCCGGTGACCAGGCGCTGTCGCCATGACCCCGCAGGTCGGGAGCGATGACATGCCAGTCGCGGCTCAATTCCTCCGCCACCCAGTCCCAGTTGCGGCAGTGGTCGCGACCGCCGTGGATCAGCAGCAATGGCGGCGCCGCTTCGTTGCCCCAGTCCACATAGTGCAGTTGCAGGCGCTGGGAGATGTAGCTGTGGGAGGTGGGACCTCTGTTCATGGATGACCCTTTCAACATTGCCGCGGGAATGACTATAGATCCGACAGGTAGCTGACGCCGGTCATGGTCTCCGACAGGGACCACAGCCGCCTGGCCTTGTCGGCATCCCGGGCCTCGGGGTTGACGCGGGCCTTGCGGGTGGGCTTGCCGCCGATTTCAAACAACCCACCGGGACCGTAGTAGTCGCCGCCGGCGATATCGTCGGCGGTGGCGGCCAGGATAATCGAGCGCGCGGCATTCTCCGCGGTGGGGACGAATCGCTTGGTTTTGTCAGAAAACCATCTCCTGACGGGATTGGTATAGTTGAGGGCGGGGCTGTTGACATGGATGTTGGTGTTGGCAAAGCCCGGGTGGGCGGCAAGGGCGACGGTGCCTCGGCCATCGGCCCGCAGCCGGCGCGCCAGTTCCAGGGTGTGGCTGAGCATCGCCACCTTGCTGTTGGCGTAGGCCTTCCACTCGTCGTAAGGGGTGTTCTCCCAGTTCATGTCGTCCAGGTTCAACTTGCCCATGCGGTGGGCGAGGCTACCCACATTGACGATCCGGGAGGGCCTGTCAGCGGGGAAAAACGGCAGCAGCAGTCCGGTGAGCGCGAACGCCCCCAGGTAGTTGGTGGCCAGTTGCGATTCATGCCCGGCGCTGTTGCGGGACAGGGGCATGGCGACGATACCGGCATTGTTGACGAGGATATCCACATGGCCGCAACGCTCGGCGAACTGCCCGGCGAACGCGCGGATGGAATCCGGCTCCGAGACATCGAGGCGGATGACGGTGGTGTTGGCCCCGGGAACCTGGTCCTGGATCTGACGCTCGGCGTCCGCCGCCTTGTCCAGGCTGCGGCAGGCCATGACGACATGGGCGCCCTCGCGGGCGAAGTGCAGGGCGGCCTGGAAGCCGATGCCCGAGTTTGCTCCAGTGATGATGACGGTCTTGGTGGTCACGGTGATGTCCTTGTATCGCTGAACCCGTTGGCTCAATGCTACCACGGGACAGTGGCCTGCCGCCGCCATCGAGGCTACCCCGTTGACTGGCAAGGTAAAGTCTTGCAACTACGGGTGTCAAACCGGGCTTGACCGGGTAGAATCCCCCACTCTTCCAACCAATGACCATGGAGTGAACCATGCCCACCAGACCTGTCGTCCCCAAGGACCTCGTTTACGACCCCTACGACCCTGAGATCGACAAGGACCCCTACAAGGTGTGGAAGCGCCTGAGGGACGAGGCCCCCCTGTACTACAACGAACAATACGATTTTTATGCCTTGAGCCGCTACGAGGATGTGCACCACGGCCTGCAGAACTGGCAGGACTACAGCTCCGCCCGCGGCACCCTGATCGAGCTGATCAAGACCGGTCCGGAGGGCGGCATCAACAACGAGTACGGCGAAGGCAATCTCGGCATGATGATCTTCAGCGATCCCCCGGGCCACGATGTCGCCCGCCGCCTGGTGCAGGATCGCTTCTCCCCCAAGGCCATCCAGGCCTTCGAGGACCGCTGCCGCTATCTCGTCAGGCACTTCCTCGACCAGGTTGAGGGCAAGTCCGAGTTCGACCTGGCGGACGATATCATCCGCCCCATTCCACCCATGATGGTGGGCCATATTCTCGGAGTCCCCGAGGAGGATCAGGCGAGCCTCGGCCGCCTGGTGGACCTTTCCCTGGCCTACGACCCCGAAAAGGGCGTGAACGAGATCAAGGACGGCGTACGGGTAGGCAACGAGCACCATATCGCCATCGCCAAATACATCGGCGAGTTGGTGGCGAAGCGCGCCGCCGACCCCAAGGACGACCTGGTCACCCTGCTGATCACCTCCGAGGTGGAAATGCCCGACGGTCGCAAGCGGCGCCTCGACATCCGCGAGGTGATCAGTTTCTTCATGCTGCTGCAGAGCGCCGGTTCCGAGACCACCGCTCGCGCCCTGAGCTGGGCCGGTGTGCTGTTGTCCCGCCATCCCGAGCAGCGCCAGAAACTCATCGACGATCCCAGCAAGATCCCCAACGCCGTGGAGGAATTGCTGCGCTACGAGCCCCCCACCCCGATCCAGGCCCGCTATGTGACCCGGGATGTGGAGTGGCATGGGGTCACCGTGCCCGCCGATTCGCGAATCGCCTTCCTCAACGGCTCCGCCGGTCGCGACGAGCGCCAGTATGAAAACCCCGACCTGTTCGATGTGGATCGCAAGCGCCCGCTGCGTCATCTCAGCTTCGGTTTCGGCACCCATATCTGCCTCGGCGCATCCCTGGCGCGGCTGGAGATGCGGGTGGTGCTGGAGGAGCTGCTCAAGCGCTACCCCGAGTGGCATGTGGACGAGTCCAAGGTCAAGCTGGTGCTCACCACCACGGTGCGCGGTCCCGCCACCGTGCCGGTCACGGTGTGATCGGTATCTGGTGAGTATCGCGGGCGGGGTTTGCCCCGCCCGCTTCATTTTGGGTTCCATGGCACCCTCGGCCGGAGGCAGTGATCGTGTCCCTCAAGGATCAGTTCGAATTGCTGGCGGACTACAACCGGTGGATGAACGCACGGCTTTTGCAGGCCGCCTCGGGGCTTCCCCCCGGGGAAATCGCCGCCGATCGCGGCGCTTTCTTCGGCTCCATCCTCGGCACCCTCAACCACGGCCTGGTCGGCGACACCATCTGGTTGCAGCGCTTCGCCACCCAGGGGCCAGCCGGCGGGCAGCTCGATGAGGTGGTGGCGCTGCCCACACCCCAGGCCCTTGACCAGTTGCTGTTTGCCGACCTGGATGCCCTGGCCACGCACCGCGCCTGGCTGGACGAGCGCATCCGCCACTGGGTTGCCGCCCTAAGTGACGGAGAGATTGCCGGTGTGCTGCATTACACCAATATCAAGGGTGTTCCCACCTGCAAGCCTTTTGCCAGCCTGGTCCTGCACTTCTTCAATCACCAGACCCATCACCGCGGGCAGGTGACCACCCTGCTTTCCCAGGCCGGGGTGGACATGGGGGTTACCGACCTGCTGGCCCTGATTCCCGATGCGCCGTGAAGCCCGGGGGGTTTTGCCCCGCGACCGCCCTTTGGTTTAATGGCGTGCCCCTTGCCGGAGAAAGACCGATGACCCAGCGCGACAAAGAACAGGTCAAGGAAAAGTACGGATCCTTCATCGACACCCACCTGGCCCTGTACCTGGATTCCGGCGGCGCCGACGGCCATATCATGGACATGTCCCATGTCGGGGTGCCCGGCCTGTTGCCCACCCTGTTGCTCAAGACCCGCGGGCGGCGCAGCGGCGCGGACCGCATCGTGCCGCTGATTTACGGCGTCCACGGTTTGCACTGGGTGGTGATCGGTTCCCGGGGTGGAACGCCGGACCATCCCTTCTGGTACCTCAACCTGCAAGGCCAGCGGGAGGTCGAGTTCCAGGTGGCCACCCAGTGCTTTCGCGGTACCTGGCGGGAAGCCGAAGGTGACGAGCGCCAGGGGGTGTGGGACTACATGGCGCACCTGTTCCCTCCCTATCGGGACTATGAGCAGGCCACCCGCGGCCAGCGGCGGATCCCGGTGATCATGTTGCGGCCCAGGGAGCGGATTGCGACATTCAGTCGCTGAGCAGCGCCGCGCGGCCATACCCTGCTCGCGGGCGTCGATGATTGCCCCGGTGCTTGGCCCGCGGTATTGATGTGGCCGGATAGACTATTGATTCGGCACGATAGACCAGGAGCACCAGCCAGTGGATCCCTTTGCCCACACCTTTGCCGGCGCCGCCCTGGCCGCCAGCGGCCTGCGCCGCGCCACCCCCCTGGCCACCGCCGCCCTGTTGATCGGCGCCAATGCCCCGGATGTGGATGTGGTGATGATGTTCGCCGGGGACTACATGGCGTTGGCGCACCGGCGCGGCATCACCCATGGCGTGCCCGCCATGATTCTGCTGCCTTTCCTGCTCACTGGCGTGCTGTTGGCCTGGGACCGCTGGGTCCGGCTTCGCTTCCATCCCGACGCACAGCCGGTGAAACCCAGGGCCCTATTGCTGGTATGCGCCATTGCCGTGGCCAGTCACCCGGTGTTGGACTGGCTCAACAACTACGGCATGCGCTGGTGGCTGCCCTTCGACGGGCGCTGGTCCTATGGGGATGCGCTGTTCATCGTCGACCCCGTGGCCTGGCTGGTGCTGGGGGGCGTGGCTTTTCTGGCCTGGTCGCGGCGTCCCGTCACCATCGTCCCGTGGTTGCTGTTCGCGGTGGCGGCCACCTGGCTGGTGATGACCAATGGCCTGGTGCCGGTGGCGACCCGCTGGCTGTGGTTGGCGGGCCTGGCTCTGCTTTTGGCGCTGCGTCTGGGGTTGCGCCGCCACCTCGCCGAGCCCGCGAGCATGGCGTGGCCTTCCCGGGTGGCCTTGCTGATGGCGGGCTGCTATATGCTGGTCAATGTGCTGGCCAACATTCCCGCCCGGGCCGAGGTGCGCGCTGTCCTGGAAGCCCATGGCATGGGCGCCGTGCACCAGGTGATGGTTGGCCCCGTGGCGGGCAATCCCTTTCGCGGCCAGGTGGTGGCGGCCACTGACCAGGGCTATGTCAGCGGCGACTGGCGCTGGTTGCACAGCCCCCGCTTCGTCGCCGACGGCAGGCTGATTCCCGCCAATATGGGGCACCCGGCGGCACGGCAGGCGGCCCGCGACCCGGCGGCGCGGCGCTTCCTCACCTGGGCGCGCTTCCCC
>JBJHDJ010000100.1:0-7900 GCA_050486485.1 Porticoccaceae bacterium | reverse complement strand
TGTATCAGTACGACGCCATCGATCAACAGATCATCGACCAGCGGGTCGCCCAGTTCCGGGATCAGACCCGCCGCTACCTGAACGGCGAGATCACCGACCAGGAATTCCTGCCCCTGCGCCTGCAGAATGGCCTCTATATCCAGCGCCTGGCCCCCATGCTGCGCATCGCCGTGCCCTACGGCCTGCTGTCCTCCCGCCAGGTGCGCAAACTCGGCCATATCGCTCGCACCTACGACAAGGGCTACGCCCACTTCACCACCCGGCAGAACGTGCAGCTCAACTGGCCCAATCTGGAAGAAGTGCCGGACATCCTCGCCGAACTGGCGGAAGTGCAGATGCACGCCGTGCAGACCAGCGGCAACTGTATCCGCAATGTCACCTCCGACCAGTTTGCCGGCATCGCCCCGGACGAGATCGAGGATCCAAGGCCCTGGTGCGAAATCATCCGCCAGTGGTCCACCTTCCACCCCGAGTTCGCCTTTCTGCCCCGCAAGTTCAAGATCGCGGTCAGTGGTTCCGAGCAGGATCGCGCCGCCATACAGGTACACGATATCGGTGTGCAGATCGTCAGGAACGACGCCGGTGACACCGGCTTTCGGATTTATGTGGGTGGCGGCCTGGGCCGCACCCCGATCATCGGCGCGGTGATCCGCGACTTCCTGCCCTGGCCCCACCTGCTGACCTACCTGGAGGCCATCCTGCGGGTCTACAACCGCTATGGCCGCCGCGACAACAAGTTCAAGGCGCGCATCAAGATCCTGGTGAAGGCCTGGACACCGGAGGTATTCGCCGAGAAGGTGGAAGCCGAGTGGCAGCACCTGAAGGACACCCCCACCACCCTCACCCGCGAGGAAGTGGAACGCAACAAAAAGTTCTTCACCCTGCCCCCCTACCGCGACCTCGATGACGCCGATGCCGAGCAGCGGCTGGCGCAACAGGACGCCGAGCATCTGGCCTTTGCCCGCTGGCGGCAGCGCAATGTCATGGCTCACCGGGTTCCGGGCTACGCGGCGGTCACCCTGTCCCTGAAGCCCACTGGCGTCGCCCCCGGCGATGTCACCGCCGATCAGCTCGACGCCATCGCCGACCTGGCGGACAAGTACAGTTTTGGCGAGGTGCGCGCCACCCACAATCAAAATATCGTATTGGCCGATGTGGAAAAGCCACGCCTGTTCGAGTTCTGGCAGGAGGCCAAGGCCCTCGGCTTCGCCACCCCCAATATCGGCACCCTCACGGATCTGATTTGCTGCCCCGGCGGGGATTTCTGTTCCCTGGCCAACGCCAAGTCGATCCCCATAGCCGAGGCCATCCAGCGCCGCTTCGACGATCTCGACTACCTCTACGACCTGGGGGACCTGACCCTCAACATCTCCGGCTGCATGAATGCCTGTGGACACCACCATGTGGGCAACATCGGCATTCTCGGGGTCGACAAGAAGGGCGAGGAGTTCTACCAGATTCAGTTGGGGGGCAGCGCCGACGAAAAGGCCGCCCTTGGCGCCGTGCTGGGTCCGTCCTTCTACCAGGACGAGGTGCCGGATATCATCGAGAAAATTCTCACCGTGTTCGTGGAACAGCGCCGCGGGGATGAAACCTTCAGCGACACCTTTTCCCGCATCGGTCTCGACCCCTTCAAGGAGCGCGTCTATGCCAAGGCTGATTAAGGGCAACCGGGTGGTTGACGATCCGTGGCGCTTCATCCCCGCCGACTTCAGCGGCGAGTTGCCCCAGGGCAAGCTGCTGGTGCCCATGACCCGTTGGTTGGCGGACACGGACAACCCCCACCTGGCGCCGTGGATCGACAGCGAGGAAGACTTCGAGGAATTTGCCGCCAGGCTGGTTCAAGCCCCCCTGATTGCCATCAATTTCCCGTCCTTCACCGACGGCCGCGGTTTTTCCACCGCCCGCCTGTTGCGGGAGCGCTACGGTTACCAGGGGGAATTGCGGGCGGTGGGCCATGTGATACAGGATCAGCTGTTCTACCTGAGGCGTTGCGGCTTCGATGCCTACGACCTGCGGGAAGGCACTGACCTGGAAGCTGCCCTCGCCTCCCTGGAGGACTTCACCACCAGTTACCAGGCGGCCACCGACACCCCAGAACCGCTGTTTCGCCGCCGCCCCTGACGGGGCACAAGTCAGGATTCGTGCCGGGGGCGCGACAGGCGCCTCGCCCAGCGCAGCAGCAGGCTGTCGATGCTCTCCTCGGCAGCCACCCCCACTTTTTCCGGCAGGGTCTTTTTCCGCACCCATGCCAGGGAAAAGATATTGGCGCTGTCCAACTGACCGACAATATATTCATCGCTGGTCATCACCTCGTCCACCAACCCCAGGGCCTGGGCACGGGTTCCCAGCCACACCTCGCCAGTGGCGATGGCGTCGATATCCACCTGGGAGCGGTGCTGGGCGACATGCTGCTTGAACAGGTCGTGGGTTTCCCGCAGATCCTCAAGAAACTTTTCCCGCCCCTTGTCGGTGTTCTCGCCGAAGAGGGTCAGGGTGCGCTTGTGCTCACCGGCGGTGAGCACCTCGTAATCAATGTCGTGGCGTTTCAGCAGGCGGTGGAAATTGGGCAGTTGCGCGGCGACACCGATGGAGCCGACAAAGGCAAAGGGCGCGGCCAGTATCCTGTCCGCCACGCAGGCCATCATGTAGCCGCCACTGGCGGCCACCTTGTCGATGCACACCGTGAGGGGAATGCCGGCCTTGCGGATTCTGTCCAGTTGGCTGGCGGCCAGACCGTAGCCGTGCACCAACCCGCCACTGCTTTCCAGGCGCACCACCACTTCATCCTCGGCGCTGGCCTGGGCCAACACGGCGGTGACCTCCTCCCGCAGGGCGTGGGTCGCCGAGGCGCGCAGATCGCCGTGAAAATCCAATACGAACAGGCGTTTCTGGCGGCTGCCCTTGAGGGCCCTGCGGCGGCGCTTTTCCTCCTTGCGGTGCGCCTTGAGCGCCGCCTTGCACTGCTCCGCGGGCAGCAGGCTGGCGGCAACGGTGTCCCGCTGGCGGTTGTAGAGCTTGTTGATGGAATGGATTTCCAGGTGGCCGCGCTCGCCGCGCCGGCCCCTGGAGCCGAGGGCGGCGATCACCGCCGCCGCGATCAACAGGGCCACCAGCAAGGTCGCCACCTTGGCCAGAAACAGTCCGTAGTCCGCCACAAATTCCACTGTCCGTCACCTCGGGGTTTGGCAGGATGGGGTTCGCGGAGCGCGCCGCGATGTTATTCGCCGTTGCGTATCCGACAGCGCTCGGCAAAGGTTCGTATCAGTTGCCCCGACAGGGCGAAGGCATTGGGTATCCTGGGCAGTTGCCGGTAGTCGAACCAGTGGGCCTCGGCGATCTCGATGCCGTCGACGGCGATGTCCCCACCGGCGTAGTCGGCGAAAAAACCTATCATCAACTGTCCGGGAAAGGGCCAGGGCTGACTGGCGAAATAATGCAGCTCGCCGACCCGCAGGCCCGATTCCTCCATCACCTCGCGGCGCAACGCTTCCTCCACCGACTCCCCCGGCTCGACAAAGCCCGCCAGGACGCTGAAGTAGGGCTGATTCCACTGTTTGTTGCGAGCCAGCAGGCACTGATCTCCCCGGGTCACCAGGGCCATGATGCAGGGGGACAACCTGGGGTAGAAGGACTCGCCACAGGATCCGCAGGCCCGCGCCCTCTCTCCATCCAACACGGCGGTTTCCGCGCCGCAACTGCCGCAATAGCGATGGCTGCGATACCAGTGGGTGATCTGCAGGGCGCGGCCCAGCAACCGGAACAGTCCGTCCGGCAGGTTGCCGAGATGCTCGCGAAGCCCCACCGTGGACAGCGCCAGGCCGGCATACTGTTCCTCCGTCACTTCCAGGGCATAGCAGCGCTGGCCGTTGTAGTGGCCCAGAAAGTGCACGGCGCTGTGGTCGTCGACGCGCCAGGGCAGCTCCCCGGAACGCCACAGAAACTCGCCCCCCGCGGCGGGCAACACCAACTGGTTGCCGGCGGTCACCACCACCAGGCCTTCGATGGGTTCCCCCGAGGTGGCGTCCCCGATCAGGAAAGTGTCTTCGCCGACATTCAAGGTAGCGCGGCCTCCAGTTCGGTGAGGTAGTCATCGGCGATGGCCAGCACAAAGTCCGCACGATCGCCATTGCGGCTGTTCTGGAAAAAATACTCCAGTGCCACCACGGCATCGGCGAAGGCCGACAACTGTGTGCTGGATGGGGATCCGCCACCATGGCGCAGGACCGACGAAACCAGGCCACGACAGCGGCGGGCAATGGCGGCGACCTCCAGCTCCCCGGCGAGTTGGGCGGCGCCGCGGATGTCGTCGAACTCGGTGGTCAGAATGGCGTTGGCGTCCTCGCTGTCCCGCTCCGCGGCGTAGTCGTCGATGTGTTCCTTGACGACGCCGAGCTTGCGCAGGCATTCGCTCCACACCGCGCTGATGCTGGAAGCCACCAGCTTCTCGTCCACCACATCATCCACCTCCCGTGCGTCGAGCCTGGCCAACAGCCCACCCAGGGCAAAACCCTGTTCCCGCAGGTAGAGGATGATGCACTCCAGGTAGAGCACGGTGTGGGCAATGTCACGGAGCAACAGGGCCTGATCGTGCCAGCGCCCCTGGGCCTGGAGGATATCCAGGTGGTGGCCGTGGAGGCGCGAGGCGGCGCGCCCCAGGGTGTTTCGGTCGCAGAGATTCGCCAGCTCACTGATCTGGGTGGCAAAATCATCCGCCTCCTCGACACTCAGGTCTCCGCGGCTGTCCAGCCTTTCCAGCAGCGAGTGAACAGCGCCGAGCCGGCTCTCCAGGTCGTTGACGAGACCGTCGAAATTGTCGCTCTCCCCGTCGAACACGACACTCCGCGCTTCGTTGATGTCGTGATCGGTAAAATCAAAATGCGGCGCGCCACACCACTCGCTCACCGCCAACCCGACCTGGTCGCGGTCTGGCACCATGGCCAGCAGGATGGCAAAGGCGCGCCACAACCCGAGGGGGTACGGGGCCTTGCCACCGGGGCCGTCCAGCAGGGTCTTGAGCTGCCGCTCCACCGCGGCCAGCAGCCGCATGCGCACCGGGTTGAAGGCCAGGGTGCCCCGCGCCATGGCGCTGGCGACACACTCCACCAGGGACCAGTAACGGGTTTCCGCGGGGGAGGTGAAAATCAACTGGAGCTTGTCCGCCACCTTGGCGAGCACAGCGGCCCCCTTGCTGGCATTGGTCCCCCTGAGGATATCCAGCAAGCCCATCTGATAGAGTTGCTTGAGCTTCTTCAGGGCGGCACGGGAGTCGTCGCCAAGCGCCGTCTCCCCCTGGAACTGGCTCGATTGGGGCCAGGCATGGTCCTTGAGAAGCTGGAATTCATACAGCGGGGGCAATCCCTGCAGGCGTCGCAAGCTGGCCAATTCGGGCATGAAAAGAAAGGGAATCGCGCTTTTTATCCTGGCAAGGCCGCGCACCATGCGGGGAATGATATCGAGGGTGACGGAGAGTTCAGGCTGCAAGGTCAGGGGCGACTCCCCCTTGTCCACCAGGGCAGTGACCGTATTGCCCAGTTCCGCCACCAGGCTGGCCGCCGCCGGCAACTCCAGCAGCCGGCACACGGCCGCCAATTCCTCGAGCTTCTGCCGCAGAGGGTCCAACTCCAGGGGCTCGTTGAAAAGAAACGCGGAAATCTCGTCCGTCAGATGAGTGACTTCGGTGTGGAGAATGTGAACGATATCCGCGGATAGTCCCGACATGTGCGTTCCTTCTTCGCTGTCTATTGTCTTGCCCGGGGTCTCTGGCACTTCAATCCCCTTGAAATCAGAGAGTTGAACCATAAACATGTTAGCACTGATTCACTCCCGGGGCGCATGCCCTCGCCCGCAAGCCAGACGGGGCTCGCCGAATGCTCGAATGCGCGCCGGCGACCCGCCCTGCTCGCCCGCTGATTTCGGATGTCATTCCTCGCGCCACAGAGCCTGTCCCGCCTGGCTGGCGATACGGGTCAACAGGGCCCGATGGGCCTCCAGCTCTTGGGGCTCGGGCTCCAGCACCACCAGGGGCGGACGCTCGGCGGGCAAGCGGCGGATCCCCCTGGCGCCCCCACCAGCCGTATTGTCCCCCTTGCCCTTGAGGGCCAGATCCACCTGCCCGCCGGTCATCGCCAGATAGACATCGGCGAGGATCTCGGCATCCAGCAGGGCACCGTGCAGATCGCGCTGGGAGTTGTCCACATGGTAGCGCTTGCACAGGGCGTCGAGATTGTTCTTCTGGCCGGGGTGCATCTGACGGGCCATGGCCAGGGTATCGATCACCGGGCAAAGCTCCTGGATCGGTCGGTAGCCCGCCCCCAGCTTGGCCAACTCATGATTGATAAACCCCACATCGAAGGGGGCGTTGTGGATCACCAGTTGGGCGCCGGCGACAAACTCCAGGAACTCATCGGCGATCAACGCGAACACCGGTTTGTCCGCGAGGAAGTCGTTGCTGATGCCATGCACCTGGAAGGCGCCCTCCTCCACTTCCCGCTCGGGATTGACATAGCGGTGAAAGTGCCGGCCGGTGAGGCGGCGATTGACCAGTTCGACGGCGCCCACCTCGATAATGCGGTGATCCTGGCTGACCTCGATACCCGTGGTTTCGGTATCCAGCACGATTTGTCTCATGATTTCCTCAACTCGTCGATGCCGCGATTGGCAAGCTCATCGGCCAGGTCGTTCTCGCGATGACCGCTGTGCCCCTTGACCCAGCGCCAATGGACCCTGTGGCGCTTGGCTTGTTCGTCCAGCGCCTGCCAGAGATCGATATTCTTCACCGGCTGCTTGCTGGCGGTGCGCCAACCCTTGGCCTTCCAACCTTCCAGCCACTGGGTAATGCCCTGTCGTACATACTGGGAGTCGGTGGTGAGGGTCACCTCGCAGGGCTCCCGGAGAGCCTCCAGGGCGCGGATGGCGGCGGTCAGCTCCATGCGGTTGTTGGTGGTGTTGGCCTCTCCGCCGTGCAGGGTTTTCTCCCTGTCGGCATAGCGCAACAACGCGCCCCAACCACCCGGCCCCGGATTGCCGCGACAGGCCCCATCGGTGAAGATTTCGACTTTTTTCACTGCTTTCAATGCTCAGTCCTTGACACCCGCCCTGGCGCGACGCTTTTCCAGGGGCCGCGGGTCGTGGGGGGCGCGCCTGGGGCCCCGGCGATGCCCGACACTGGCGCTCTCCCCCAGTTTGACGGGGCTGATGCCCCTCGCCAGCCAGGCCGGTTTGCGGCTGGCGATGGGCCTCGCCACCTGCTTGCGGGCAATGATCATATAGTAGCTGCCAAAAGGCAGGCCAGTCTTGCGGAAAAACTTTTCCCCCCGGTGGAGCATCCCCAGCAGGCGCCGGGATTGCAGGGGCGGCGCGAAGCAACCGTAGTCGACCTCCTCCACCTGAAACCCCAGCAGGCGCAGCCAGTCTCCGACGCGCCAGCCCCCCAGCATGCGGCAGCGCCACAGCAGGTTGCGGCTGCCCAGGCGCATCGGCCACTTGGCCAGCCCCATCCAACTGAAGGGGTTGAAGCCGAAAACCACCAGGTGTCCGGAGGGGGTTACCACCCTGGCGGCCTCCTTCAGCGCCTCGTGGGGAAACTCGCAGAAGTCCAGTACATGGTGCATCAACACCACATCGATGGTGCCGGAGGGCAGTGGCAGGGCGTCGAAGTCGCTGATCGCCGAGCAGTCCGCCGAGGACAGGTTGGTGACGGCGAACTTGTGCAACTGGGGGCCCTCGCCGAGCAGATCCAGCTCCCGGGTGACTTGCAGCAACATGGCGCGAAACCCGGGATGCAGGCGCAGGGATTCCACGGAATGCTCCCGCTCCATGGCCAGCAACCGCTCCCCCACCGGCGACCGGTACCAGTGCTCCAGGGACCTGGCGAGATCCTCGGCATCGGGGGGATGGA
>JBJHDJ010000099.1:0-7918 GCA_050486485.1 Porticoccaceae bacterium | reverse complement strand
CAGGACGTAGTGCGCCAGCTCACCATCTTCGCAAACCCGGCCTTTGGCGGCGTGGATCCCGGCTTTGGTGTCCTGCCTCCAGTGGGTGCCGCTGGCGTGCAGTTGGGCGAACTGGAGTTCGAGAGCCGTGCCGCCTATCTGCAGGGCAGCTTCGACCTCACCGACGACCTCAAGCTAACCGCCGGAATCCGCTATACCCGCGACAAGTCCAAGTCCGAGGCCAGCCACCTCATCCACCGCGGCTTTCCCGGCCTGTTCCTGGGTCCGCCCGCGCTGCCCCCCAGCTGCATCATCACCACCGCCACCCTGCCCGACTGCATCGTCAAAAACAACCAGTCCAGCAGCGAGCCCACCTGGGTGCTGGGCCTGGATTACAGCCTGACCGACGATGTCATGCTCTACGGCAAATACACCCGGGGCTACCGCCAGGGTGGCATCAACCTGTTCGGCGCCGAGGGCTTCCAGGTTCACCAGCCTGAACTCATCGATGCCTATGAGCTGGGCGCCAAAACCTCCTTCAGGGGGGATGTCGTCAGCGGTACCTTCAATGTCGCGGTCTTTCACAACGAGTTGAAGGATCAGCAGATTCAGATGGGCTTTTCCAGTCAGATCGTCACCCCCACCACCGGTATCGTCAATGCCGCCAAGTCCGAAATCCGGGGGGTCGAGGTGGAATCCGCGATCAACCTGTTCGGTGACCTTACCCTGGGCCTGAGCTACACCTACCTGGATTCCGAGATCAAGGAAATCGATGTCCCCACCCTGCCCCCCGGCAGTGTCTTCGATGGCATCATCCCCAGTGCCCTGTCGGGGGACCCCACCCCCAGAACGCCTAAGCACAGCCTCAGCGCCAACCTCAGCTACCGTCTGCCCATTCCGGATGCCATGGGTGAGATGACCTTCGGCGTCAACTATGTCTACAACGACAAGGAGTTGAACACCGCTGGCAGCCCCTTCGGCATAACGGACAGCTACGAGTTGGTGGACTTCAACCTGAACTGGAACAACATCGGCGGCGGTCAGGTGGATGCCGCGGCCTTTGTCACCAACGCCTTCAAGGAGAAGTATGTGGTGGGCGTGCCCGGCCTGTTCAACAGCATCGGCGCGGAATTCCGCACCGTGGGCCCACCCCGCATGTACGGTGTCAGGCTGAAATACAACTTCTGATAGCCTCGCCCATCGTCCACCTCCCACGCCCTGGGGCCATCCCCGGGGCGTTTTCATTTCGCAAGCCAGCACGGAATTGGATAGAATCAGGGTCTGTCCACTCGCGGGATCCCTGTATCCCCTTCAAACGTCATGACCGACCGCAAACTGACCCTGCTGGATCAGCTAGTGCGCAGCGCCGACAACGCCCTGCGAACCCTGGCTGGCGCCCACGCCTCCCCTTCACAGCCATCACCGGCCACTGCCACCGCGGATACCGAGATGAGTGACACCGAGCGCCGTCACGCCGCCGGCCTGATGCGGGTCAACCACAGCGGGGAAGTGTGCGCCCAGGCCCTCTACCAGGGACAGGCCCTGACCGCCAGGTTGCCGGCGGTGCGCGGTGACATGGAGGATGCCGCCCGGGAGGAGGAGGATCACCTGGCCTGGTGCGAGGATCGCCTGCGGGAGCTGGACAGCCGCCCCAGTGTCCTCAACCCCCTGTGGTACTCCCTGTCCTTTGGCCTCGGCGCTGGCGCTGGCCTGGTGAGCGACCGCCTCAGCCTGGGCTTCGTGGCCGCCACGGAAGACCTGGTGTGCCAACACCTGGAGCGGCACCTGCGGGATCTGCCTGCCCAGGACGGCCGCAGCCGCGCGGTGGTGACTCAAATGCTGGAGGACGAGGCCCGCCATGCCGACAAGGCCCTCGCCGCCGGAGGACTGGCGTTCCCCAACCCCGCCAAACGGCTGATGGCCCTGGCCTCCCGCGCCATGACCGCCACCAGCTACCGTTTTTGATTGCCTTGACAGGATGCTTGCATGAACGATCTCGCTGTACGACTCCTGCCCCTGGAAGGCGGCTGTAATTTTCGCGACATGGGCGGCTACGCCACCGCGGACGGTCGACGCATCCGCCGCAACAAGCTTTACCGCTCCGGGGTGATGAGCTACTTCAGCCCCGCCGACCACGAACGACTCACCGCCCTCGGAGTGCGCGCTATCTGCGACCTGCGCCGTGACAACGAGCGGACCTCGGAGCCTACCCGTTGGCCGGTCTCCGTCAATATCGTATCCTGGAACGAGGATGAAGCCTTTGAATCCAGGGGGGAACTTTCCTGGCGCGACCGCCGCGACGCGGAGGGCGCCAGGGAGGCCATGCTCAATCTGTACCGCACCATGCCCAGCTGGCTGGAAACCCGCCTGCGCGGCATTTTCGACTTGCTTGCCAACGGCGAGGTTCCCCTGGTGTTCCATTGCGCCGCGGGCAAGGACCGCACCGGGTTCTCCGCCGCCCTGATCCTGCACACCCTGGGGGTGCCCAGGGAGACCATCTTCCACGACTACGAACTGACCAATCACGCCGTGGACCTGGCTGAGTTCATGCTACGGCACCGCGCCTCGCGCATGGGCGTCAGCGACCGCGAGCACCCCCTCACCCAGATGGACCCGGCGATGCGCGACGCCGTCCTCAGCGCCGACAGCACCTATCTGGCCGCCGCCTTCCAGCAGATCGAGCAGGATCACGGCAACCTGGACAATTACCTGCAGGAAGCCCTGGGCATCAATGCCGCCGCCAGGGAGGCCATCCGCCGCCACCTGCTTGAAGACTGAGGATCCCCGTCAATAGCTGGTTCGCACCCGTTCCACCACGGCCATCAGGCGCGCCTTGAACCATTCGTGCATGGGTGATCTGTGGGTGCGGCGATGCTGGAACAGCACCACCGGAATGAACTTGTCCGCCTCCAGCTCAGGTGGGTAGGACTTGCGCACGATCTCGTAGAACTCCGCCTCGGCCTTGAGGTCGTCCTCGGTACTGAGCATCAGGCAGTCGCTGGTCTGCAGGGCGTTGAGGGCTGTCATCAACTGATCCGTGACCAGGGCCTTGCGGCGCTTCAACCCCTGGCGGGCAATGGTCTTGTCGAAACGGGTTTCCACCGTGGGGGATACCCGATCCGCCGTTTGAAGCAAAAAATATTGGATAAACGGATACCTGAGTATCTTTCCCAGGGTCAGCTCCTCCCCCGCCAAGGGGTGGCCATGGCGCATCCAGATGGCCGGGGCAAAGCCACCCACCGGTGTGGTGACATACTCCTTGGGCATCTTGCGTTCCACCGCCAGGGCAAAATCCAACTCACCCTGACGCATTTGTTCCGGAAAGTTCTCCATGTTGCTGGACACCGCCAGGGAGACGCCGGGTGCCTCGCCGCTCAACTCCCAGGTCAACATGGGCACCAGTTGCACCGCGATGAACTCCGGCGCCGCCAGGGAGACGACCCCACTATCCTCGGCGGGATCGAACTCCCTGGGCTTGACCAGCCCCTCCAGCTCACTCAGGACTTCCGGCAACTGGGCCTCCAGCTCCAGGGTGCGGGGCGTGGGCACCAACTCGCGGCCACTGCGCAGGAACAGCTCGTCGTCGAACAGATTCCTCAGCCGCTGGAGGGTCTTGCTCATGGCGGGCTGGGTGATGAACAGCCGTTCCGCGGCGCGGGTGACATTGCGCTCCTCGATCAACACTTGCAGCGCCACCAGCAGGTTGAGGTCGATACGGGAGAGGGCGGTGGTGGGCACTTTATAACCTCAGGTCATGATAGCCATAATAATAATACATTTCCGTTATCTCTAACGAGCCCCTAGGATACACACATCGGAGGTTCACGCGCCCAAGCCGCTGACACCACCAACCCTTTCTTACCCCCTGTACGATTTTTTTGGAGCCCCAGTGGCTCCTTTTTTTTGGCTGTCATTCCCCGGTGTGACAGCCTCCCTAGGCTACGAGCGACGGCTTGTCCAACCATCACACCCACAAGCCGACCTCAAAACATTACCTGAAGTTATGTTTCTAATAAAAGCAATACATTTCATTTATCCGTGATCACGCCCTATCATCACCCCATCGACAGGCCAACCACCAACCCGGGAGAGAGACCATGATCGCCACTGCCCTTACCTATGCCATTCTGGCCGTTTCGGGACTGATCGGTTCCGCCATCGCCTGGGAAGACCTGCGCAAGGCCACCGTCAAGCCCGGCTCGAAGTAACCACCCCTTTTCCTAACCCCTGAAAACTTTGGGAGCCTTGAAGGCTCCCTTTTTTCTTTCGGGTTTCAATAAGATAGAAATAATCATGAATGAAAGTTATGATCAAAATAATAACAATACATTGGGTTTATTTTATGTTGGAACATATTATACCCATGACCGCACAACACACTGGTTGATACCAAGGAGTAAACCATGATCGTACCAGCACTGACTTATATCGTACTGGCCATCTCCGGCCTGATCGGGTCTGCGATTGCCTGGGATGATCTGCGCCAGGGCACCCGCAAGCCCACCGCCAAGAAAACCTGCAATTGATGGGTGACTGCAAACCCATGAACTAAGCGTCAGACGACGCTCGGCGACAGAGTCGCACAGACAAGAAAAGGAGCCCATGGCTCCTTTTTTTGTGGGTGGTTGTCAGTTGTCAGTTGTCAGTTGTCAGTTGTCAGTTGTCAGTTGTCAGTTGTCAGTTGTCAGTTGTCAGTTGTCAGTTGTCAGTTGTCAGTTGTCAGTTGTCAGTTGTCAGTTGTCAGTGTCGATGATTTCATAGCTGTGGGTAATGTCCACGCCTGCACGGCCCAACATAATGGAAGCAGAGCAGTATTTTTCCGCCGACATGGCCACGGCGCGCTTGACGATGGAGTCCTTCAGTCCCCGCCCGGTTACCCGGAAGTGAAGGTTGATGCGGGTGAACACCGCCGGCACCTCGTCCGCCCGTTCGGCTTCCAGCTCCGTTTCACAGGCGGTGACCTCCTGGCGGCTTTTCTTGAGGATATCCACCACATCGAAGCTGGAACAGCCACCGACCCCCAGCAGCACCATCTCCATGGGCCGCACCCCCAGGTTGCGGCCTCCATGGTCAGGCGGACCATCCATCACCAGGGCATGACCACTGCCGGATTCGGCGAGAAACATGGCGTCTCCCACCCACTTCACTCTTGCCTTCATAGGGCCACCACGCATACAGTTCGGTTGTCTTAGGAGCGGCGTATATTACAGGGAACCGGCAAGCCGGTGAAACAGGAGAAGCCTCTTGGTACTAGCGTTATGACACTGGCACCCATCACCCCCCACATCCCCGAGGTGGACACCTTTCTCGCCCACTGCCATCGGCGTCGCTATCCCGCCAAGACCACCATCATCCATGCCGGCGACAGTGGCGATACGCTTTATTACATCGTGAAGGGCTCGGTCACCGTCATTATCGAGGACGAGGATGGCCGGGAAATGATCGTCGCCTACCTCAATGCCGGCGATTTTTTCGGCGAAATGGGTTTGTTCGGCCACCAGGACCGCAGCGCCTGGGTGCGCACCAAGACAGAGTGTGAGCTGGGTGAAATCAGCTACGGTAAGTTCCTGGAGGTCACCCAGGCCCACCCCAAGGTGCTGTTCGCCCTGGCCCGGCAACTGGCGGATCGCCTGCGGGACACCACCCGCAAGGTGGGCGACCTGGCCTTCCTCGATGTCACCGGCCGGGTGGCGCGCACCCTGCTGGATCTGTGCAATGAACCGGACGCCATGACCCACCCCGACGGCATGCAGATCAAGATCACCCGCCAGGAGATCGGCCGCATCGTCGGCTGCTCCCGGGAAATGGTGGGCCGGGTACTCAAGACCCTGGAAGACCAGGGACTGGTGTCGGTGCACGGCAAGACCATGGTGGTGTTTGGCACGAGGTGAAAGACAGTTGGCAGTTGGCAGTTGGCAGTTGGCAGTTGGCAGTTGGCAGTTGGCAGTTGGCAGTTGGCAGTTGGCAGTTGGCAGTTGGCAGTTGGCAGTATTGAACCAGGTATCTGATAACTGATAACTGATAACTGATAACTCCCCCTCAGAAAAACAACTCCCGCAGCCTGGCCCCCGGATCCGCGGCCTGCATAAAGGCCTCCCCCACCAGGAATCCGTAGACCCCCCTCTCCAGCATTGCTTCCACATCCTGCCGGGTGTGGATGCCGCTTTCGGTGATCACCAGGCGGTCGTCGGGGATGCGGTCAAGAAGACCGAACGTGGTTTGCAGGGTGGTGTCAAAACTGTGCAAGTCGCGGTTATTGATGCCGATCAGGGGGGTGTCGAGTTCCAGGGCGCGATCCAGCTCCCAGGCATCGTGCACTTCCACCAAGACCGCCAACCCCAGGCTCCGGGCCAGGTCGTGGAGGCTCGCCAGTCGGGGCTGGTCCAGGGCGGCGACGATCAGCAGGATGCAATCGGCGCCGATGGCCCGCGCCTCGTGCACCTGGTAGGGGTCGATGGTGAAATCCTTGCGCAGCACCGGCAGTCCGCAGGCATTGCGGGCCTGTACCAGGTAATCGTCACAGCCCTGGAAAAAGTCCACATCGGTGAGTACCGACAGACAGGCGGCGCCCCCGGCCTGATAGCTGGCGGCGATGGCGGCGGGGTCGAAGTCCGGGCGTATCAACCCCTTGCTGGGGGAGGCTTTCTTTATCTCGGCAATCACCGCTGCTTGCCGCCCAATCACTCTCTGGCTCAGGGCGCCGACAAAATCCCGCGCCGGGGGCTGCAGGGCGATGAGTTCGTCGAGTTGCTGGACGGATCGGCGGCGGCGGGCTTCGGCGACTTCCTCCGCCTTGCGGTCGAGGATGCGGCGCAGAATGGTGGGAGCATTACTCATCGAGATCTCCCAGGCAGTCGGTGAACATGGCCAGCTCGTTGAGTTTCTCCAGGGCCAGGCCGCTGGCGATGGCATCCTGAGCCATGGCCACACCCTGGGCCAGGTCGGCGGCGACTCCGGCCACATAAATACCCGCCCCGGCATTGAGGGCCAGCATATCGGCGGCCTTGCGGCCCTGGGGGGTCTTGCGCTTACCCAAGGCATCCTTGACCAGCGCCAGGGAGTCCGCGGCGCCCTCCACCTGCAGGCCATCGAGGCTCTGGCGCTCGATCGCGAAATCCTCCGGCTGGAGGGTGAATTCGCGGATCTCGCCAGCCTTGTACTCCACCACGCGGGTGGCGGCGGCCAGGCTGATCTCGTCAAGGCCGTCGTCGCTGTGCACCACCAGCACATGCTCGCTGCCCAGCCTCCCCAATACCTCCGCCACGGGGCGGCACAGGGCTGGGTCGTACACCCCGGTGAGCTGGCGCCGGACCCCGGCGGGGTTGGTCATGGGGCCGAGCATGTTGAACAGGGTCCGAATACCCAGTTCCTTGCGGGGCGGGCCAGCATGCTTCATGGCGCTGTGGTGGGCGGGTGCGAACATGAACCCGACCCCCACCTCGTTGACACAACGGGCCACCTGTTCCGGGCTGATGCCGATGCGCACCCCGGCCGCCTCCAGCAGGTCGGCGCTGCCGCTCTTGCTGCTCAGGGAGCGGTTGCCGTGTTTCACCACGCGGGCGCCGCTCACAGCCACCACGAAACTGCTGGCGGTGGACACATTGAAGATGTTGGCGCCATCGCCACCGGTACCGACGATGTCCACCAGGTGGTCGCCGCTCACCTGAACACCGGTGGCCAGTTCCCGCATCACCAGCACGGCGCCGGCGATCTCGTCCAGGGTTTCCCCCTTCATGCGCAGCGCCACCAGAAAGCCGGCGATTTGCGCCGGGGTGGCGTCGCCGGTCATGATCTGGCGCATCACGGCGACCATCTCCTGCTGGCTCAGGTCGTGGCGAGTCACCACCCGCTCCAGGGCCTGTTGAATGTCCATGGTTCAGCGGCTCCCCTCTTCAAGAAAATTGCGCAGCAGGTCGTGACCGTGCTGGGTCAAGATGGA
>JBJHDJ010000098.1:0-7948 GCA_050486485.1 Porticoccaceae bacterium | reverse complement strand
GGGGTACACCCCAGATGGGGCCATGGCCGCGCAGTTCCCGCAGCGCGTCGGCGGGGGAATTCTCCCTGGGGTCGAAGGCGGCCCGGACACCCAGCGCCAGCGCCCTGTCGCGGCGCGGCGGCGACAGGTCGAAGGCGACGATGTCGTCGATGCCGCGGCCCCTCAGGGCCATGATGATGCCAAGGCCAATGGGGCCGGCGCCAAACAGGGCGACGCTCTCCCCGGGCTTTGGCGCGGCGCGGTTCACCGCGTGGGCGCCGACGGATATCGGCTCCACCAGGGCGGCGTGGTCGTAGCTGACATTGTCGGGCACCCGGCACAGGGACTGCACATGGTCGTCGATATCGCGCAGGATCACGAACTGGCTGAAACCGCCGCACTCGCCCCCCCGTCCCATGTCCGCTGGACTGTTGTTGGAGTTGTAGGCCACCCTGTCACCGACGCGGAAACTGCTGACTTCGGAACCCGCCTCGATCACCTCCCCGGCGAATTCGTGACCGAGGGGCATGGGCTGACCGGGATACCTGGGGCCCATGTGGCGGAAGTGCAGGTCGGTGCCGCAGATCCCGGCGGCGGCAACCCGCACCAGCACATCCCGTGGACCGGTTTGCGGACGCGGAAACTCATCCAGCCGGAGTTCCAGCGGTGCGTGAAGGACAGCGACTTTCATGGCGTGACTCCTGGTAAGGTGACTGTGTGGTGAAGTGACTGTGTGGTGAGGTGACTGTGTTCTGGCAGGTTGATGAGTGAATGACACTGACGGGGTTTCGCTCGGTGAGCGCCTCTGTAGCCAGCGCCATTCGTCGCCAGTTTTCTCCCTGGTCGCGGCGCGGCGGCGTCCGTCCGTCAGGTGTCGATTTCCGCGATCGCCGTGGTGATCCACATGCGTTCCCAAAGGTTCTTGCCGCCGGTCTGTTCCAGCAGCGTGGTCAGGGCCTGGCGCTTGACCTGTTTCGCCACGGCGGAGTCCGGTTCCGCCGCCAGGGCGATGTCCAGCAGGTGCAGCCCTTCGAGAGGCTTGCCCTGGACAACGAATTCGCGGGCCCTGGAGGCCAGGGCTTCGGCGCCGCCGCACAGGCTGGCGATGGCGGGAGCTACGGAGGAGGGAGGGGTGCCATAGAGTTCCGTGGTTCCGCGGGAAGGATCGAACCAGCCGCTGTACTCGTGCCAGATGGCCCGCACATTCCAGGCCACCTTGCCGTACTCCTCGGTGAGGGTGAGCTCTGGCGGTGTGGTGATTTCCCGCATCAGGGTGCGCGGATCCACGCCGGCATTCATGCCCTCCACGGTGCGGTCGTGAACCCACTGAACGGCGTCGATGATGCGGGTCAACTCCCGCTGGATATGCTCGGCGCCACGGATGTCCTCGTGGCCGGTCAGTATTTGCGACGGCCCGAGGGCGCGCACCTTTTTTGCGGAATCGATGAACTGCGGCGCGGAGCGGGGTTTATCCCCCCGCAGGGTGTTGAGATTGGGGTGGTTGCCGAACAGGGGGCCGAACAGGTTGCCGACGATGGCGATTTTTTCCGCCGGCAGCCAGACAATGACGGCGCTGCGGGTTTCGCCCCCGGGTGTCGAGTGGATTTCGAAGCGGCGCCCGCCCAGATCGAAAGCGAGAAACTCGTCGATCAGGAGATCCGGGGCAACCTCCCTTGTCGGCACGATGGTGTCGACCGAGCCGGTAATGCTGCTGAAAATGCGCCGCGATCCGCGCCGGTAATGTTCGCTCAGCAGCTCGCTGTAGACGCGCTCCTCGGCATAGCCCCGTTGGGCGATCACCTCATTGTCCTGTGTCTTGTAGACTTCCAGGCCGCCGTACTGATTGGCGTGGCTCTGGGTCAGGATGATGTAGCGAATGGGCTGGGAGGACACCCTGGCGAACAGTTCCCTGCCGCGCCGGGCATCGCCCAGGGTGCCAGCGTTGACCAGCACACTCTCCTCGGCGGTGGTGATCAGATAGCTGTTGCCGATGCCCCGGCTTTCGAATATGCCGGGAGCCCGCTCGATGGCCGCCGTCTGATCCTTGCCGGATCTGACCATATCGGCCACCTTCAAGCCGTCCGCCGCTTCTTCACTGTTTGCAACCATGCCTGTCTCCAGCCGACCGGGGGCGGCCTCCGCATACATTCAGTCACAGGTTAACAGTTTCAGGGGCTGGGAAAATTGTGTTTGATGGGCAAAGAATATCGAAAACGAGTCAAAAGCATGCGATTCAGAGATGTCCAGACAAGGCAGGCAAAAGGACCGGGCACGGGCTCGAGGCGGACAGCTCCTGGGAAATAGGTCTGGACATGTTCCCACCGTTGCCAGACAATCTGGCCCACTGAAAAGCTGTATCCCACGGTTCGTCACCAAGGATTCCGGCCCCCGGCGTCCTTCTCAAAACCATCATCAGATCGGCTGGGGACCATCCCTCAGGGGGCTTGGCCGGTACAATAATCAAGGGGTGTATCCATATGTCATCGCAACAAGGTCGATATGCGCTCGCTGGCTCGGAACAGGTCGCCGAAGGCTGGAAGCTGGAGCGGCTGACTCCCCCCAGCCGCCTGCACGGGGCCAACGGCCTGCGCACGGGCCTGGATGGCCGCATCTATGTGGCCCAGGTGGCCGGCAGCCAGGTCAGCGCCATCGATGTGAATTCCGGGGACATCGAGACCATCAGCCCCATGGGAGGGGATATCGTCGCCCCCGACGACCTGGTGTTCGACGACGATGGCAACCTCTACGCCACCGAGATCACGGAGGGCCGGGTCAGTGTTCGCGAGCGCAACGGTCGCTACCGGGTGGTGTACGGCGACATGCCCTGCGCCAATCCCATCACCATGTACCAGGGCCGCTTGTTCGCCGGTGAGTGCCGCCCCGGTGGGCGCATCATGGAACTGGACCTCAAGGGCGGTCCGCCGCGCATCATTCTCGACAATGTGCCCATGCCCAATGCCATGGAGGTGGGCCCCGACGGCATGTTGTACATACCCATCATGGGCACCAACGAGATCTGGAAGGTCCACCCCGATGGCGGCAAGCCGGAGGTGGTGGCTCGGGAGCTGGGGGTGCCCGACGCTGTCAAGTTCGATCCCGAGGGCTATATCGTGTCCACCCAGGTGGCCAGCGGCCAGGTGCTGCGCATCGATCCGCGCACCGGCGACAAGACCGTGCTGGCGGAGATCGCCCCGGGGCTGGACAACCTGACCTTTGTCGGCGACCGGCTGTTCGTGTCCAGCATCAGCGGCCAGGTCAACGAGATCGTCGCCCCCGGCAAGGTGCGTTCGCTGGTGCCGGACGGCCTGCAGTGGCCCATGGGTCTCGCCATGGGGGATGACGGCGCCCTGTTCGTCGCGGATGGCGGCTTTACCTACAGCCTCCGCCCCGGTGAAAAGCTGCGCATGCTGGGAATGCTGTTCACGCCGGGGTTTCCCGGGTTTATCCGAGCCGTCGCCGCTGCCGGTGGCGGCGAGTTCATCGTTTCCACCGCCAACGGCCAGGTTGCCCGGTGGAACCCGGCGGCGCAGCACAGCGAAGTGTTGGTGGATGGCCTCGACCGGCCCTTCGGTGTGGCGCTGGCCCCCGGCGGCGCGGTTGTCTATGTGGAGACGGGCAAGGGCTCCGTGCTGGCCCTGCAATCCGGCAAGCCGGAGATCCTCGCCACCGGTCTCGACGAGCCCACCGGCGTGGCGGTCACCGCCGAGGGCACCGTGCTGATTGCCGTCGAGGGCGAGGGCCGGGTGGTCAAGCCGGTGCCTGGCGGCGTGGAAACCGTGGTGGATGGCCTGCAAAAACCCCATGGCATCCTGGTGCGCGACAACCTGCTCTACATCGTCGATGTGGGCGGCAAGGATCTGGTGGAAGTCGACCTGTCCAGCGGCGCCCGGCGAACCCTGGCCACCCAACTGCCGGTGGGCGCGCCCCCCGGCGTGGTGCCCAAGTTTCTCAAGGCCATTCCCCCTCTGGCCGGCCCCATGGGTCCGTTCACCGGCATTGCCGCCGGCGCCGATGGCGCCCTGTATATATCCGCCGACGCGGAAGGTACCGTGCTGTCCCTCAAGCCCGCCTGAGCATTGATTTGAATCCCTAGCGCCACTGGAGTAGACAATGAGCGACATCGTCCTGGACTGTTCAGACCTCGACAACCATATGGGCAAGCCCATCCAGCCGGGAAGGCTCAAGGAGCCCCTGGCCAACAACGATATTCGGCGCTGGGTGCAGGCCATGCACTACCCCAACCGCATCCACTATGACGACGAGTTCGCCGAGCAGGGCCGCTTTGGTCGCATCGTGGCGCCGCAGTCCTTCCCGGTGGCCTGCGATGACGGCCACGGTACCGCGCCGTCCTGCGTGGGATTCATACCCCAGTCACACCTGATTTTCGGTGGTGACGAGTGGTGGTTCCATGGCCCGCGCATCTACGGTGGCGACATGCTGGTGAACGAGCGGGTACCTCTCGACTACGTGGTCAAGGAGACCAAGTTTGCCGGTCCCACCTGTTTCCAGCGGGGCGACAACAAGTACTACAACCAGCAGGGGGACCTGATCGCCACCCAAAGGTCCACCGCGATTCGCTATCGCGCCGATGCCGCCCGGGAAATGGGCTCCCTCGACGCCACGGAGGACCCGGAGTGGAGCGACGAGCAGTTGATGCAGTTGGAGGATCAGAAGTTCGAGTGGATCAAGATGCTCCACGACCTGGGCCACGGCAAGCGCTGGTGGGACGATGTCAAGATCGGCGACAGGCTGCCCACGCGCATTATCGGGCCTCACAGTATCGCCAGTTTCACCACCGAGTGGCGCTCCTACCTGTTCACCATCTGGTGCGGCGTTCACCGCCGCACGGATCTGGATATGGAAGCCCTGGGCTTTACCGATGACATGGCGGGCAAGGAGCAGGATCCGATACTCGAAAAGGAAAATCCGGAACTGACCGATGGCGCCTATATCGGGCCATCCCGCGGACACCTGTTTCCCCGCTGGGCCCGCTATATCGGCATGCCCCGCGCCTATGGCTACGGCGCCTCCATGGGCGCCTGGATCCTGGACTATTTCGCCGGCTGGGCCGGGGAGTGGGGCCAGGTGGTTCATTCCAATTGTTCGTACCGGGGACCGGCCTTCACCGGTGACATCACCATCATGAACGCCGAGGTGGTGGACAGGATGGTGGATGACCGGGGCCGCAACCTGGTTCAGGTGGATTTCAAGATGACCAACCAGTTGGGTACCACCATGGCCACCGCCAAGGCGGAAATCGAGCTGCCGAAACAATAACGTCACACTGACTGGCCGCTGGGATGGATTGAGTGCAGCGATATTCATGCACCAGCATGACTGATGGGTATCGCTGCGCTCAACCCATCCTACGGAAACATTGTGCGAAATCAGGTGCGGAGCGTCTTGCGTAGCTTCGTTCACCAACTCGAGGAGGTTTGTCATGGGTAATCTTACTGGCAAAGTCGCCGTGGTCACCGGCGCCAGCCGCGGCATTGGCAAGGGCATCGCCCTGGCACTTGCCGGGCAGGGCGCAACCGTCTATGTCACAGGCCGCACGGTGACTACTGGTACCTGCCCGCTGCCTGGCACGGTGGGGGAAACCGCGCTGGAGTGCGAGCAACGAGGCGGCAAGGGCATCGCCGTCCAGGTGGATCACGGCAATGACGACCAGGTGGCCGCCTTGTTCGATCAGGTGAAGCGGGAGCAGGGCCGCCTCGATATCCTGGTGAACAATGCCTTCTCCCTGCCGGAAGACCTCACCAACCCGGAGTCATTCTGGGAGAAACCCCTATCCAATTGGGAAATGGTGGATGTTGGCGTGCGGTCCAACTTCGTGGCGGCTTGGCACGCGGCAAAAATCATGGTGCCACAACAGTCGGGTCTGATGGTCGCCATATCCGGGTACACCGGCGTCAGCTATACCTACGGCGTTGTTTTCGGCACCGCCAAGTCGGCGGTGGATAGAATGGCCAGGGACATGGCGGTTGAATTGAAGCCGCACCGGATTGCGTCCATTTCACTCTGGCAAGGGCTCACCTTCACGGAGCGGGCCATTCGCAATCTCGACAGTATCCCCGGCCTCAAGGAGGGCGCGTCCACCAGGCCCGCGGATGGCTGCTCCCCCGAGTTTCCCGGGCTGGTGATCGCCGCCCTGGCCAATGACCCCGAAGTGATGCGACATTCCGGCGCCACCTTCATCACCGCCGAGCTGGCCAGGGACTACGGCATCAGGGATATCGACGGCAAGGAGATCCCCTCCCTGCGGGAGAGCCGCGGCTCGCCCATCTGGGGGCCGGTCTGAATGGTACTGACTAAGCCCTTCTACGGTAGTAGGGCGGTGTCCCGGGGTAGAGTTTTCGAGACCGTCGGCGCCAGGGATGGCGCCGTCGAGCCCCCATGGAGGGGTTCACGGCGTGTCTCGAAAACTCTACCCCGGGATGCCGGGCGGGCTACGAAGTCTAAGATGGCTTAAATCGGTGCCATTGGGGGCCGGTCTGAGATGTGGCTCCGGGGCGCGCTCAGTCGCCTCGGCAATACTATCCTCGCTCCGTCCGATGACGGACCAATAAGCTGTTGGAGGTTTTTAAATGTCAGAGTTCAGATTCGACAACCGCGTGGCGGTGATCACCGGCGCCGGTCGTGGCTTGGGCCGTGAATATGCCCTGCTGCTGGCCGCCCGGGGCGCCAAGGTGGTGGTTAACGACCCCGGGGTCAACCTTCAGGGAGAGGGCAGCGACGCCGGTCCCGCGCAGCAAGTGGTGGAGGAAATCCGCGCCGCTGGAGGGGAAGCGGTGGCCAATACGGATTCCGTGGCCACCCGGGAAGGCGGTCAGGCCATCATCCAGGCGGCCCTGGATCACTACGGTGGTATCGATATCCTGGTCCACAACGCCGGCAATAACCGCTATGGCTCCCTCAAGGAGTTGAGTTACGAGGACTTCGACGCCGTGCTGGATGTTCACCTGCGGGGCGCCTTCCATGTGGTGCGCCCGGCCTTTCCGCTGATGTGCGAGGCGGGTTACGGCCGTATCGTGCTCACCTCCTCCATCGGCGGTCTGTACGGCAACAAGCGGGTGGTCAACTACGGCATGTCCAAGGCCGGCATGATCGGGCTGTGCAATGTGGCTGCCCTGGAAGGGGCTGACGAGGGAGTCAAGTGCAATCTGATCGTTCCGGGGGCTGTCACAAGGATGGCCGAGGGCATCGATACTTCGTTCTACCCGCCCATGGGGCCTGAACTGGTGGCGCCAGTGGTGGGTTGGCTGTGCCACGAGTCCTGCTCGGTGAGTGGTGAAATGCTGGTGTCCATCGCCGGACGGGTGGCCAGGGCGTACATCGCCGAGAGCGAAGGCGTCTTCCGTCCGTCCTGGACCATCGAGGATGTGGCGGACAACCTCGACGCCATCCGAGACACCGCCAATGCCTGGGTCCTGCCGGTATTACCCTCTGCCCATATCGACCATATCGTCAGAAGTTGTGACATGGCGAAAAAGGCCGGGGCAGGCTGACCATTTACCCGGCCATGGGTCAGGCCATGCCGGAAACACCATGCACAATGGTCGATGTGGAGGTTGCCATGAGCAGCGAATCACTTGGAGCTGAGGGCCAGGCCCGGCTTCGCCGCCTGTTTGATAGAGAGGACATCAGTGACTGCGTGTCGCGCTTCAGCCGCGGCATGGATCGCTTCGACCGGGAGCTGTTTCTGTCCGCCTTTCACCCGGATGCGGTGATCGCCGCCGGCCCCTTCGTGGGCGGCCCCATGGAGCTGTTCGACTGGGCGGCGCGCATGCACGACGAGGGGCAGTCAGCCACCCACCACAACCTGCTCAACCAGAACTGTGACATCGACGGCGACAGTGCCCATGTGGAGACCTATTACCTGTTCGTGGGACGCAACCGCGACGACAGCAACTGGATGGCCGGTGGTCGTTACATGGATCGCCTGGAGCGTCGTGACGGAGAGTGGCGC
>JBJHDJ010000097.1:0-7981 GCA_050486485.1 Porticoccaceae bacterium | reverse complement strand
CCTATGGCTATCGCGCCTCCAAGGCGGCCCTCAACGCCATCGGCAAGTCGCTGGCCGTGGACCTCGGGCCTCACGGCATTGCCGTCGCCCAGATTCACCCCGGCTATGTGAAAACCCGCATGGTGAACTTCGCGGGGCTGATCACCCCGGAGGCTTGCGCCGCCGGCATCGCCGACCGCATCGATGCGCTGACCCTGGAAAACAGCGGGGGCTTCTGGCACAGCAACGGCGAGGCATTGCCCTGGTAGCGCCAGCTCTTGGGTTACGGCGGCAGCCACCACGCATTGCGGGCGCCAACCCTGAGACCTCGCTTTACAGCTCATGTATACTCCGGCCCACACGGCGTACAACCCTCCCACAGGCCCAGGCCAGGCGCAGTCGCGGCCACTGGCCGAGCGGCCTCGCCGAACACGCCGAACAATAAGTTTTAGAGATGGTGATTCAACCCATGACGAACAATTCCAGCTTTCCCACGGACCCGAAACTGGCGACCACCCTGCCCCAGTTGATCCGCGCCGCGGCCCATGCCTATGGCGACGATACCGCCATCATTTATGAGACCAGCGCGGGGGTCGAGGAATCCCTGAGTTTTGCCGATCTCGACCGGCAATCGGCGCAACTGGCGCGGGGACTCATCGCCCGGGGTGTCGGCAAGGGCAGTCGCATCGGCTTTATCTGCGGCAACAACCCGTCCTTCGCGGTCTACTTTGCCGCCATCGCCCGGGCCGGGGGCGTGGCCATTCCCATCAGCACACTGATCAAGTCCAATGAACTGGTGCGGGTACTGCGCCAGGCGGACCTTGCCGGGCTGATCGTCCAGCGGGAACTGCTGGGCAAGGATCTGGTGCGGCGCATCGTCGACGCCCTGCCGGAAATCAACGACGCACCAGGGCCGGAGCTGCGACTGCCGCAAGCGCCCTTTCTGCGCTGGATCGCCTCCACCGGGCCGTCCCTGCCCCCGCAAATCCACTCCCTCGATTGGCTGCTGGACGGCGCGGCCACGGTCAGCGAAGCGCTGCTGGCGCGGCTCGAGTCGGAAATCCACACCACCGACCAGATCATGGAGATCTACACCTCCGGCTCCATGGCGCTGCCCAAGGGGGTCAAGCACAACCACGGCCCCGCCATGGCGCGCACCCATTTCATTCGCAAGATGACACCCGCCGCCACCCGCGGCCAGAAACTTACCGTATTGCTGCCGATGTTCTGGGTGGGGGGGCTGATGATGTACCTGCTGCCCAACTGGGAGATTGGCGCCACCTCCGTGTGTGTCGACCAGACCCTGCTCAACAGCAGGATCGCCATGGGCACCGTGCTGGCCGAGGAGGATCTCGCCATGCTCAAGCAGGCGCAGATGACCACTATCTGGGCCCTGGGCATGACGGAAACCATGGGGCCCTATTCCTGGGGCGACGAACTGCGGGTGCCAGGCTACCCCCTGTGCGCCCCCCTCGACCATATCGCCGACGACTTCGAGGTGCGCCTCGCCGACGAGGACGGCAGGGAAGTTGCCGAGGGGGACACCGGGGAAATCCAGGTGCGCGGCTATGGACTCACCCCGGGACTGCACAAAATCGAGAACAGCGAGTACTTCACCGCGGACGGCTTTTACAGGACCGGGGACATGGGTTTTCGCAAAGGCAACCGAATCCTTTTCACCGGGCGCAACGGCGACATGATCAAGACCGCCAGCGCCAATGTGTCCCCCGCCGAAGTGGAGTTCGAGATGCAGCAACTGGAGGGGGTTCACTCCGCCTATGTGGTGGGCATCCCCGACCAGGAGCGTGGCCAGTTGGTGGTGGCCGCCGTGGTGCCCCGGGACGGCGCGGAACTGGATTTCGACCTGATTCAGGAAACCCTACGGGACCGGCTGTCCGGCTACAAGGTGCCCCGCGCCTATGTGGCCATCGCCCGGGAAGAGGTGCCCATGCTGCCCTCCAACAAGGTGGCGCGGCGCCAGATCGAAACCCTGGTGGCCGAGCGACTGGGGCGCCAGACCCGGCAACCCGCGTGACTTGCCGGGGAGCCCGACTTCAAGCTCGCTCGGCATCCAGGACGATATTGCGGGGCGTGAGCCCCCTGGCGCAAAAAGTGCCGAGGCGCACCTTGGCGCCCTGCTCCTCCAGATAGAGGGCGCGGTCCAGCACCAGCCACAACTCCAGGGGGCGGCGGAACAGGTGGCTCACCAACTCCATCAACCTCGCCAGCCTCAGGCGCCCCTCCCCCAGGGCCAGCCAGTGACTTTCCTCCAGGGTTTGCGGCGGCGAAAGCCCCTTCGCCGCGGCGGCCCAGCGGCAAAACCCGGCAAAGCTGCCCGACAGGATCTGCTTGGGGAACGACGGTAGCGGCAAGTATTCGTCCACTCCCCGCCGGGCCCGTTGCCATTCATCAAAGGCCAGGCGCCACAGCACCTCCAGGCCGCTCCTGCGCCGCACCCCCTGGCCGGCGGTGACGGTCTCCTGGGACGGGAGCTGCAAGTCCCCCCTGGACAAGCGCAGCAGGGCCTTGGCGGCGGTGTTGGACAGGGGGGAATAGACCTCGTCGCCAACGAGGTGGTAGCAACAGGGCGACAGGGTGAGACGCCGGCACCCGCTCGCCACCCAGTGGCGCATCAACGCCACATGCAGATCGCCACAGGCATGCAGGGCCACCGCCTGCCCACTGGCGGGCAGCCATGCGCCACTGGCGGGATCCAGGGCGTCGGCGACGACAAAACGCACCGCCGCCCCGACCCGCCGCGCCGCGTCCTCGCCGGCCCGACACAACGCCTCGCGCCACTCGAGACTGGTCACCGGGCGATCATCCACCAGGGCCAGCAGGCGCCCCAGATGCCCCTTGCCGGCGCACCATTCCAGCAGCGGCGCGTTTTCAGCCGGCAGCACCCGGGCAAAGTCTTGAATCTGACGCCACTTCCGCCCCGGGATGCCGGTATCCAGGCGCTCGGGCGCCACCAGGTCGCGGGTCGGCAGTGGCGACAGACTGGCAAGCTCCAGCAAATGCAAGCCCGCCTCCCCCAGCCAGGGCGCCATCCAGCGGGCCAGGGCCAGGGGATCCCGCGCCAGGCGTGCCATTTCTTCCTCCCCGAGAGCCAGCAAGGCGGCGCACAGGTCCGGGTGGCTGTCGAGCCACACCAGCTCGCGGTGATGGAAGGGGCGGATTTGCCATAGCGGGCCATGGCTGGCCAACAGGGTGTCCAGTTGGGCAAATCGCCCACCGTGACCGAGGGATGCGCTCATCCGACAAACCCATCCCACAGCAGTCTCACCCCCACCACCACCAGAAACCCGTAGCTGAGGTCATAGACTAGCTTGTTACTGATGCGGTTTAGCACCTTGAAGCCGATGATGACCCCAAGGGGCGCCACGGGCACCAGCGCCAGGGAGGTTGCCAGGTTTTCCGTGGAAAACTGGCCCAGCAGGGTATAGGGGATCAGCTTGACGATGTTGACGATGGCGAAGAACACCGCGAAGGTGCCCATCAATTCCCGCTTGTCCATGCGCTGGGGCAGGAAGTACACGCTGATGGGGGTACCGCCGGCGTGGATGCTGAAGCTGGCAAAACCCGACACCATGCCCCAGAAATTGCCCTTGGCGGCGTCGATACCGGCGGGCCTGACCGGCGCCCTGCGCACCCAGTAGTCGAGGCCAAACACCACCGACAGCAGCCCCACCATCATTTTCAGCCCCGATTCGGAAAGAAACGGAAAAAACAGGGCGCCGGCGACGATGCCGGCCACCGCTCCGGGTATGGTGGTGCGGATATTGGCGCGGCTCCAGTGGTGGCGAAACACCCACACCGCCACGGCGTCCATCACCACCAGGATGGGCAGCAGGATGGCGGCCCCCTGCAGGGGCGGCACCACCAGGGCCATGAGGGGTACCGACAACATGGCCAGGCCACCCCCCAGGCCGCCCTTGGCCATGCCGAACAGCAGCACGGCGGGGATGGCGCAGAGGTAGAACCAGGGGTCGGAAATCATGGCACGGGCCGGTCCAGGTTGTGGGCTATGCGCCGGGTGCGCAACGGGAACAGGACCCTTGCGGTCAACTGCCGAGGAATACCACCGTCTTGTGGCCGTCGAGAAACACCCGGCGCTCGATATGGTATTTGACCGCGCGGGCCAGGGCCATGCACTCGTTGTCGCGGCCCACCCGCACCAGGTGATGGGGCTTGTGGTTGTGATCCACCCGGGTCACCACCTGCTCGATGATGGGTCCCTCGTCCAGGTCGGCGGTGACATAGTGGGCGGTGGCGCCGATCAGCTTCACCCCCCTGTCAAAGGCCTGATGGTAGGGCTTGGCTCCCTTGAAACCGGGCAGGAAGGAGTGGTGAATATTGATGCAGCGGCCCGCCAATTGTTCGCACAGGTCATCCGACAGAATCTGCATATAGCGCGCCAGGATCACCAGTTCGGCGCCGGTCCCGGTGATGATCTCCAGCAGCCGGGCCTCCTGTTGCGCCTTGTTGTCGCGGGTCACGGGCAAGTGGATAAAGGGCACCCCCTCCCGTTCCGCCATGGCCCGCAAGTCGGTGTGGTTGGACACCACCGCCACGATGTCCATGTTGAGGTCGCCGATGCGGTGGCGGTACAGCAGGTCCGCCAGGCAGTGGTCGAACTTCGACACCATGATCAGCACCTTGGTGGGCAGATTGGGGTCGTGGATCGCCCAGGTCATGTCGAAACGGCCGGCCACCTGGGGGAAGGTGCGGCGAATCTCGTCGATGTCCGGTGAGCCCTCCTGCAAGCGGAACACCGCGCGCATGAAAAACTTGTCGGTGGACTCGTCATCGAACTGCTCCAGGGCGCAGATGTAGCAGTTGCGCTCCGCCAGAAAGGTGGTGACCCCGGCCACGACGCCGGTGCCGGCGCGGCAGCTGGCGGTGAGGATGAAGTTGCCTTCCTGTCGGTCGATAATGGTCATGGCCGCTTACCCGCCAGGCTGACGAGGAATGCCGTTGGCGGCACGGGCGGCGGCCACGGTGTTGTACATCAGGCAGGCGATGGTCATGGGGCCGACACCGCCGGGCACCGGGGTGATGGCGCCCGCCACGGCGATGGCGGCGTCGAAATCCACATCCCCCACCAGGCGGTTGCGGCCATCCTCCTCGATGCGGTTGATGCCGACATCGATGACCGTGGCGCCGGGCTTGATCCAGTCCCCCTGGATAAAGCGCGGGCGCCCCACCGCCGCCACCAGGATATCCGCCTGGCGGCAAACACCCGCTAGATCGCGGGTGCGGGAATGGGCGATGGTAACGGTGCAGTTTTCCTGCAAGAGCAGATGGGCCATGGGCTTGCCGACGATATTGGAGCGCCCCACCACCACGGCGTGAAGGCCAGAGAGGTCGCCGAGCTGATCCTTGAGCAGCATCAGCGAGCCCAGCGGCGTGCAGGGCACCAGGTTATTCTGGCCCACCGCCAGGGCGCCGGCGTTGAGCAGGGTAAAGCCGTCGACATCCTTCTCCGGGCGGATGGCGTTGATCACCGCCTTGTCGTCCAGATGATCCGGCAGGGGCAATTGCACCAGGATGCCGTGTACCGCCGCGTCATTGTTGAGGTCGTCGATCAAGCCCATCAGGGTGTCGGCGGCGGTGTCGGCGGGCAGTCGATGCTCCCGGGAGTCGATGCCCAGTTGGTGGCAGCGTTTCACCTTGTTGGTGACATAGACATGGCTGGCGGGGTCGTCCCCCACCAGCACCACGGCGATGCAGGGGGTCAGGCCATGGTCCGCCTTGAGGGTCTCCACCTCCGTCCGCAACTGCTCACAGAGGCGGTCCGCAAAGCCCTTGCCGTCGATCCTGTTGCCCATACCCGGTCTCCCCGCTGGTGATGCGCCAGGCCCGCCCGGCGCAAAGGGCGCATTTTAACCGCAAAGGGGCAATGGGAGTGAAGCGACCTCGCGGCGAACGGCGTCAACAGCTGGATGCTGTCCCCACGGGGCCGGAGTGGAAGCGAAATTCCGTATCCGGCGCCTCGATCAGTTGCCGCTCCCGGGCACCGATGGCGGCGATGCGCTGGTCGATATCTCCATTCCCCGCCGCCGCCCGGGCCAACCCCAGATAGTCCCGAAAGTGCCGCCCCTCGGATTTGAGCAGGGAGGTATAGAACCGGCCCAGCTCCTCGTCCAGGTGCGGCGCGAGGCTGGCGAACCGCTCGCAGGAGCGCGCCTCGATGAAGGCCCCGACGATGAGGGTATCCACCAGCCGCCCCGGCTCCTGTTGCCGCACCAGTTCTCGCAGTCCCGCCGCGTAGCGGCTGGCGCTGATCTGCCGGTAGGGGATGCCCCGTGCCGCCATGATGTCCAGCACCTGCTCGAAATGCCGCAACTCCTCCCGGGCCAACCGCGACATCAGGTGCAACAGCTCCAGGTTGTCCACATGGCGATACATCAGGGACAACGCCGTGCTGGCGGCCTTCTTCTCGCAGTTGGCATGGTCGATCAACAGCAGTTCCTGCTGATCCAGGGCCGTGGCGATCCAGGCTTCCGGGGTGGGACACGGCAGGAAGGCGTGGATAGCTTCGAGGGATGATTGAGACATGGTGGCCGCGGGGGATTGTGGGAGTGGAGGATTTTACCTGGATTTTGCCTTGGGCAACGATGGCTGAGCTTACAAAGCCGTCGGCTAGCCGAGCTAAAGTATCCGGGCAAAAGAAGCTACACTGCCCACCTCATGCCCATGACGAAGCCACTGCCTTGACCACGGAAACCACCCCACACCCTACCTTCGCGGCCCTCGGGCTCCACGAGCGGCTGCTGAAAGCCGTCGACACCCTAGGGTTCGCCGAGCCCACGCCGGTACAGGCCAGCGCCATCCCTCCCGCCCTTGCCGGGCGCGACCTGTTCGCCATCGCCAAGACCGGCAGCGGCAAGACCGCGGCCTTCGTTCTTCCCCTGCTGCAAAAACTGTTGGAAGACGACAGCAAGCCTTTGGCCCCCCGTGCCCTGATTCTCTCACCCACCCGGGAACTGGCGCGCCAGATCCTCGATGACGCGCAGGCCCTGGCGGGGTTCACCTTTCTCAAGGCCGAAGTGGTCACCGGCGGCGAGGACTTCAAGGTGCAGGCGGCCCGCCTGCGGCGCAACCCGGATCTGGTGATCGCCACGCCGGGGCGCGCCCTGGAACAACTGGCCGCCAATAACCTGGATCTCGGCGCCGTGCAGGTGCTGGTGATCGACGAGGCGGACCGCATGCTGGACATGGGCTTCAGCGACGATGTCACCGCCCTCGCCGCCGCCTGCCCGGGTACGCGCCAGACCCTGCTGTATTCGGCAACGCCCGGAGATCGCCGCCTACGGGAGATGCTCGGCTCGGTGCTGAGGGATCCTCTGCACCTGGTACTCGATGACCACCGCGCCGACAGCTCTTCCACTGTCCAGCAGGTGATTCCCGCCGACGACAACCCCCACAAGGAAAACCAGCTGAAGTGGCTGCTGGCCAACCAGGGCATCGCCAAGGTCATGGTGTTCACCAACACCCGAGACATGGCGGATCGCCTGTACGGCGTGCTGATCGGCGCCGGTCACCGGGTATTCGTGCTGCACGGCGACAAGGATCAGAAAACCCGCAAGCAAGCCCTGGAACGCTTCCGGCAGAGCCACGGCGCCGTACTGGTGGCCACCGATGTGGCGGCCCGGGGACTGGATATCGAGGCGCTGGATATGGTGATCAATTTCGACATGCCGCGCAGTGGCGACGACTACCTGCACCGGGTGGGGCGCACCGGCCGCGCCGGCAATACGGGACTCGCCATCTCCCTGGTGGCCGCCTACGAGTGGAACCTGATGTCGAGCATCGAGCGCTACCTGCGGCGCAATTTCGAGCGGCGCCTGTTGAAGGAGGTGCCGGGCAATTTCAAGGGGCCGAAAAAAGTGAAGGCATCCGGCAAGCCGGCGGGCAAAAAAAAGAAGAAGGACGACAGCAAAAAAGCCACCGGCAAGCCGAAAAAAACCACCAGACCCGCCAACACACCCACCGTCAG
>JBJHDJ010000096.1:0-8001 GCA_050486485.1 Porticoccaceae bacterium | reverse complement strand
ACAACTTTTTTACCGCGGGTGTCCACCGCCTCCAGGCCACCCTGACCCATATCGGCCAGCGCCGCGACCTGGCGGTGCTGCTGGGCTCGATGTTCTTTTCCATGTCCGGCATCTATATCGTGATCAGCTACGCCTTTATCTACGGCGCCCAGGTGATCGGCTGGGACACCGAGATCCGCACCCTGATGTTCATCCTGGTGCAGATCACCGCCGCCGCGGGCGCCCTGGGGTTTGGTTTCATCCAGGACCGGCTGGGTGCGCTGCGCACCTATCGCATCACCTTGGTGATGTGGATTGCCGCCATCCTGCTCATCTACCTGACGCCACAACTGGCCGACATGGCCGACAAGCACCTGGGGGTGGACTGGCAGGCGCAGCATATTTTTCTGGTGGTTGGCTCCCTGGCGGGCCTTAGTCTCGGCTCCTGCCAGTCCGCCACCCGCACCCTGGTGGGGCTGTTCTCCCCCCTGGCTCGCTCCGCCGAGTTCTTCGGTTTCTGGGGCCTCTCCCTGAAACTGGCCGGCTTCGCGGGGGTGCTGGGGATCGGCCTGTTGCAACTGCTGCTGGGGCTGCAACTGGCCATCCTGTGCTGCGGGTTGCTGTTCGCCGCAGCCCTGGTGATCAGCTTTCGGGTGGACGAGGCCCGCGGGCGGAGCAATGCGGAACTGGGCGAGGAGCCCTGAGGAGCCGCCGGGATTCGGTATCGAAAGCCCGGCGGTTTAGGGAACCTCTGAAAAACTACTGCGCGGCCCGATCCGCATCCTCGCGTGCTCACTCACCCCTCGCCTATCACTCTGATATGTCTCGGGAATTCGCTGCGCGGCTCGGGGCGCCTCGGGCCGCTCGCTACATTTTTCAGAGGTTCCTTAGGTCTCGCGGATCTACCAGCGCCAGTCCAAGCCCACCACCAGGTGGCGGGGCATGCCGGGGAAGTAGCGGTCGCCGCCAAAGCTGGTGAAGTCGGCGCGCTCCGCGAAGCGGGTGTCGAACAGGTTGAACACCCGGGCCGACAGGGCCAGTTGCGGCGATACCTGCCAGCGGCCGCGCAGGTGGAACAGGTCGTGGCCGCTGTAGCGGTTGCGGTTTTCCGGGTCGGTGTAGTAGCGGCCCATGCGCAGCCACTCCAGGGCCACCCGGGCGCCGTCCAGGGGGGTCCAGCCAAGTTGCGTGGTGGCGAAATGGCGCGGCGCGGTGTCCACATCGTTGCCGCGGATATCCACGCCGCCAAGAATTTCGCTGTAAGCGTAGCGGTGGCGCGCCACGGTGCCCGCCACTTGCAGGTCGAAGGCGTCGCTCAACCGGTAGTCGAGGGACATCTCGACGCCAACATGGTCGGTCTTGCCGTTGCTGACATTGAAGAAATCCGTGTCGCGGAAGATCACATTGTCCTTTTCCATGGCGAACACCACCACCTCGTAGCGCAGCCGGTCCGTGCGCCCCCGGGCCCCCAGTTCCAGACTGTCCATCCGCTCGGAATTCAGGTCCGCCACCTGCTGTGCCCGCTCCAGGCGGTACAGCTCCACCGCCTGGGGAGCGCGGAAGCCCCGCGCCAGGGTGGCGAACAGTTGGTGGTTCTCGTTGAGGTCATGGAGCACCCCCACCTTGGGGGAGAAGTTATCGAAGCGGTCCTTGCGGTCGGCGGGGCGGCTGTAGCGGCAGCCGCCGAAACCGCACTCACTGCCGTCCTCCCGGGTGCGCCCCGCCAGCATGCGGTTGTCGTAGTCGTAGCGCATATGTTCGTAGCGAATGCCCGCCGAGAGCTTCCAGGCGGGGGCAAACCGCCAGTCCCACTGCGCGAAGGGGGCAAGCTGCGCGGCATCCACCCTGTAGTCGTAGTGGCGGCCCACGGGGATGGTTTCCTGAAGCACTGGGGTGCCTTGAGTGGGGCTATCCTGGCTCTGGCGCAGCCAGCCGCGGGTGACCTCGACATCGAGACCGGCGATGAGGCGGCCAAGGTCTCCCTCGCGATACAGGGCGCTCTGGATCCCGGCGCTGCGCTGGCCGTTCTCCTCCAGGGGTTGGCCGGGCAGAAAGTGCTGTAGAAAGTCCATCTCGCTCCAGCGGGCGTAGGGGGTCACCACCCAGCCCGGCTCGTCGCCGGCGGGCTGCACCCGCGACCAGGCGCGCACGGCGCGGGCATCCCGAAAGGCTTCCGGGTTGGGATTGCGGCGGGACAGCCGGCGGTCCCGGTAGGCATTGCGTCCCTCGACAAACCCGGCGGTTTCCTGGTTGAGATTGACGGCGGTCAGGCCGCTGGTGACCTCGATGGCGCGACCCTGGTGGCGGTGGCGCAGGCTGAGCTTCTGTTGGTCGACACCAGCCTGGTTGCGATAGACGCTGTCGGTGCTGCCGGTAAAGGCGAATGCCAGGGAATCACCGCCTCCCGCCAGGCGCAGGCGGGCGAAATTGTCGCCACCGCCTTCGAGCCCCAGGCGCCAGCCACTGTCGAAGGCGGCGGGTTCGATGACATTGATCACCCCGTGCAGGGCGTTGGAGCCGTACAGGGCATTGCCGGGGCCACGGATCACCTCGATGCGGGACGCCGCCTCGCCGTGGGCCTCGAACAGTTCGTTGACATTGCAGAAGCCCGCCGGGCGCAGGGGAATGCCATCCTCCGCCATCAGAAAGCTGCCACAGGCGCCGGGACCGGTGAGCACCGGAGAGCGAATGGAGGGCAGGTACTCCTGGCCGTTGTTGCGGTGCATGCCCACCCCGGGCAGTTGCGCCAGGGCCTCCTGGATATGGGTGTGCGCGGTGAGGGAGAGGGCATCGCTGTCGAGGGCGGCGCTGTTGCCGATCAATTGGGTGGCGTCCTCCGCCACCCGGGTGGCGGTGACGATCACCTCCGCCAGGCCCTTGTCGGCCAGCGCCGCGGCATGCGGAAGTGCCGCGGCACAGAGCAGCAGCGTGGCCAGTTTCCTTTTCATAACACTATCCTTTTCATGGCACTGTCCTTTTCATGGCACTGTCCTTATTTTCCTGTGACGTTACCCTTGTTGGGGACGAACCGTCGCAACGGGTGAGTCCCCCGGGAAAAAACCGGGATTCTACCCGCCAGATTGGTTTTTATTCCACGGGGGTGACACGCAATACCCGTCCCTGGCGGTTGTCGGTCACCAGGTAGAGCGCCCCGTCGGGGCCAAAGCGCACATCGCGGATGCGTTCGCCAACGTCCTCGAACAGGGACTCCTCGCCCACCACCACACCGTTCTCGAGTTCGATGCGCTGCACCCGCCGGGCGCGCAGTTGGCCGGCGAACAGATTGCCTTCCCAGCGCGGCCACAGGCAGCCCCGACACTGGGCCAACCCGGAGGGAGCCAGGGACGGAGTCCAGTGCAGCAGGGGTTGCACGGTGCCGGGATACTCGGTGTAGGGAGTGATTTTCACCCCGGTGTAGTCGATGCCGTGGGTGGCCAGTGGCCAGCCATAGTTGTTGCCGGGCTCGATCAGGTTGAGTTCATCGCCGCCCCGTGGACCGTGTTCCGTGGAGTACACCCGGCCGGTCTCCCTGTCCACCAGCAGGCCCTGGGCATTGCGGTGGCCGTAGCTCCACATTTCCGGCAGGGTGTCGTCCCGCCCCAGGAATGGGTTGTCGCCGGGAATGCCGCCATCGTCCGTGACCCGCAGCACGCTGCCCAGGGAGTCGCCGGGATCCTGAGCCTGTTCCCGATAGGAGCCCCGGTCGCCGACGGTGATCAGCAGGGTGTTATCCGGCAGAAACGCCAGGCGCCCGCCGAAGTGGATGCCGGTGCCCTTGTCGGGCCGGGCGCGGTACACCTCCTCCAGGTCGGCGAGGCGGTCCCCCTCCAGGCGGGCGCGCATCACCCGGGTGGTGTTGGCGTGATCGTCGCCGGCGGAGTAGGCCATGTACACCAGTCGATTGTCGGCGAAGTCGGGGTGCGGCACCACATCGCTGAAGCCCCCCTGGCGCTGGCTGTAGGTGTCCGGCAGGGTGGCGATGGGCTGGGGAAGCAGCCGTCCGTCCCGCACCAGGCGCAGGGCGCCGGACTTTTCGGAGATCAGCAGGCCGCCATCCGGCAGGAAGGCCAGGCTGTAGGGGTTTTCCAGCCCGTCCACCCAGGTTTCGATCTGATAGTTCGCGGCTTGCGCGCCAGCGCTGCCGAGCATCAACAGCACCGCGGCCTGAAGCACCGCGGACTGAAGCGCCGCGGCCTGAAATGTACGAATGATCGCTTTCATGGAGTTTTCTCCTCCAGCATCCGTGTAAACAGGTAGCCGCCCACCGCGCCCGTCAGTATCTGGGCGGTAAGGGCCGGGGCGCCGCGGGTACCGGCATAGAGGGTGATACCGAAGAACACCAGTTGGGTGAGGCCCAGCAGGCAGCCCATCATGGTGGCTCCGGCGAGGGGGTAGAGCCAGCGCCGCCCGCCGCCCGCCAGTTTCACCATGAGGGCCGCCACCGGCAGGGCCAGCAGATAGCCGAAGGCGAGGATCAGCGGAAAGGGAGCGATGCCGCGGAACGCCAGTCCGTGCATATCGTGGAGTGCCGTCGCCAGCACCACCCGGGGGGTGAAGCTGGCCCCGGCGTCCGCCAGGGCCAGCAACACGAAGCCGGTCTGGGCCAGGGAAGACAGCACATGGGTGACCACCACGGTCGCCACAAAGGCCCAGGTCAGGCGCGCGAAGGGGAGTCTTCGCCGTGAGGCAGGGGGCATGAATGGCGCTCCGTTGACAGTCCATCACACCAATACCAGACCCGACGCGCCCGGGTCCAGCGCCTTTACACGGGATTTACACACAAGGCGCCCACCGGCCAGGAAGTTGGCGGCCCGGCACCCACCGCGCCGCCACCGCTGTGGGGAGCCGTTCACTCCTGGGTGGCGGTAAAGGGGTAGCTGCCCATGAACCCGGCCTTTACCTTGCCGGTCATGGCTTTGCCCTCCACGGTGCCGGCGAACTCCAGTTTCATTTTCATGGGTTGGGAGATATGGGAGATCCAGGACACTTCGCTGCCGGCGATTTTTCCGTCCTTGATCTCGTTGTCGCCGCCCTTGCCGGACAGGGTGCCCGACAGGGCGCCAGCCTCCTCCACCAACTCCATGACGGATTCCATGGCGCCGGTCGGAGCCTGGATGACGAGGTTCCACTTGCCTGTGATTGACATGCTGGGGGTCTCCTGTGGTTTGCGCTGTTGTGTGGGTGGGATGCCGTGGATGAATGGCCCGGGAAATTTCTTGTTGATCTATTGTGAATCATTTAATCAATGGTCTATGATGGCTGTCAAGCAGGTCCTTTCAGGAATTTTTGCCCTGCAATGACTGGCGCAACAAGAAATCTCCCACCCTTGGCTGGAATACTGTGAATCACAAATTATCGAAGACAGACACCGCGGCCACCCGCGTCACCCGCACCCGCCCCGCTCTCTGCGAGGCGCTGTTGACACTGCTGGGGGAAAAGTCCTTCGAGCAGGTCACGGTGCGCGATATCACCGCCCGGGCGGAGGTGGGCTACGCCACCTTCTTCCGCCACTATCCCGACAAGGAAGCCCTGCTCAACGACCTCGCCGAACAACAGATCAGCCGCCTGCTGGCCATGACCCTGCCCATTCTCTACAGCGTCGACACCCGGGCCTCCACCCGCGCCCTGTGCGCCTATGTGTGGGAGCACCGGGCGCTGTGGCGATCCCTGCTCAACGGCGGCGCCGCCGGAATTCTCAAGGGAGAGTTCGTGCGCCAGGCCAGGCGGATTGCCGCCAGTCAACCGGCGCCGGACCAGGTGATACCCACCGATCTGAGAATTCTGGTGCCGGTGTCGAGCACCATCGAGGCCCTGGCCTGGTGGCTCGACCAGGATGAGCCCCTGCCCATCGCGCGCATGGCCATGTTCATGGACACGCTGATCGTGACACCGGCCATGACCGCTGCCAGGGAGCTGGAATCGTGACCCGCGGTGCGATTGTCGATTGGGCCCCTTGTCCGCCGCCCCTTGACTTACCCCAATATTAGTGTCAACTTATTGACACTAATTTGATGCCCGCCAGCCCCTGAATAACGGAGAGAATCATGAGCAACGAGACCCCCGTCTACTGGGATCCCTACCGCCCCGATATCGCCTATACCCCCTACCCCGTCTACCAGCGCCTGCGCAACGAAGCCCCTCTCTACTACAACGAGGAGCACGATTTCTATGCCGTCAGCCGTTTCGACGATGTGGAGCGTGTTCTGAGTGACTGGGAAACCTTCAGTTCCGCCCACAGCGATATCCTCGAGTACATCAAGGCCGGCTTCGAGGGCCCACCCGGCATGTTCATCTGGGAGGATCCGCCCCTGCACACCGCCTACCGCAATGTGGTGTCCAAGGTGTTCACCCCCAGGCGCATGAACGAACTGGAGAGCCAGATCCGCGACTACTGCGTGCGCTGCCTCGAACCCCTGGAGGGTGGCGACCGCATCGACTTCATCGATGATCTGGGGGGCAAGCTGCCGGGCGGCGTGATCGGCATGCTGCTGGGCATCCCCGACTCTGAACGGGACCATGTTCGGGAGATGGTGGAGTCCCGGCTGCGCACGGAAGAAGGCAAGCCCATGGACACCTCGTCGGGCACCTATGTCCCCAACGACTACGAGGAGTACATCGAGTGGCGCGCCAAGAACCCCTCCGATGATCTGATGACGGAGCTGCTGCGGGTGGAGTTCAAGGACGCCGAGGGCACGGTGCGCAACCTCACCCGGGAGGAAATCCTGATCTTCGTCAGCGTATTGGCGGGAGCCGGCAACGAGACCACCAACCGCCTGATCGGCTGGATGGGCAAGGTGCTTGGCGACCACCCCGATCAGCGGCGCGAGCTGGCCGCCAACCCCACACTGATCCACGGTGCCCTGGAGGAACTGCTGCGGGTCGAACCCCCCGGCACCCAGGTGGCCCGCTATGTCACCCGGGATGTGGAAGTTCACGGCCAGATCGTACCGGCGGGCAGCGTCATGCAGACCATCGTTGCCGCCGCAAATCGCGACGAAACCCGTTTCCCGGATGCCGACAGCTTCAATATCCACCGCAAGGGCCCCACCCACATCACCTTCGGCCGCGGCATTCACGCTTGCCTGGGCGCGGCGCTGGCCAGGGTCGAAGGCCGGGTGGCCATGGAGGAAGTACTGAAGCGCTTCCCAGACTGGACCGTCGATATCGACAACGCCAAGCTGTCCTCCTCCTCCACCACCCGGGGCTGGGACACCCTGCCCGCCTTCATCGGTTGAGGGATCCCCATGGTGAAAGTGACCTATATCGAGTACAGCGGCGAGGAACGGCCGCTGGAACTGGCACCCGGCACCACGGTGATGCGCGGGGGCGTGGAAAACAGCGTGCTGGGCATCGTCGGGGACTGCGGCGGCGCCTGCTCCTGCGCCACCTGCCATGTCTATGTCGACCCGGCCTGGGTCGACCGGGTGGGGGCCATGAACGACTTGGAGGAGGCGCTGCTCGAGGAGGTGTTCGAGCAGCGTCCCAACAGCCGTCTGTCCTGCCAGATCAAGGTGACCGCGGAGCTGGACGGACTGGTGGTGCGTGTTCCCGAGAGGCAGTTTTAAACCCTGAAGAACAAGAATGAGGCAACCATGCAAGCCACCAAACCGAACGGTGGGCGCTGTCCTGCCCGAACCTGGCTGACCCTGACCTGCGCCGCCCTCTGGGCGGGGGCCGTCGCGGCGGCCACCCCCGACCAGCACCAGCTGGGAGCCAAGTATTCCCCCCTCCACCAGATCAACCGCGACAATGTCGCCGAACTGGAGCTGGCCTGGCAATACAACACCGGGGATCTGCCGCCGGAGGATCTCACCAGCGCCCTGGTGTCCTTCCAGGATCAGCCCAGCCTGATCGAGGGCAACCTGGTGGTCTGTTCCATCCACCGCAAGCTGAGCGCCCTGGACCCTGTCACCGGGGAGGTGCGCTGGCAGTACGACCCGGGCGGCGAGCAGGTGGGTTCGAGAAAGTGTCGCGGCGTGGCCCACTGGGTGGATCCCGAGGCGCCCCGGGATGCCCTGTGCC
>JBJHDJ010000095.1:4198-8061 GCA_050486485.1 Porticoccaceae bacterium | reverse complement strand
GGCTTTCTCCAGACCCTTGACAACCCCCTGGTGGAGTTTCAGCAACGGCCCCGCGTCGCGAAATCCACTTGACCCTGGCCATGCCCGGTTCACTGGGCCACCCCCAACCATACCAGCTCCCTGGGCATGGGCTCTCGCTTCCTCAACCTCCATCCTCCTTGCCCCCAACCATCGGGAGCATCGACGCCACGGGACGGCCGTGCCAAACCTACCCGTACTCGCCAATGAGGCTCCCATCACCAGAGGCCCAGTGCACCGGCCAATACTGAGCCACAAATCCAGTCCGGCCATATCTTCGGGCATCAGAACGCCAAGTGTTGCCCATTAAGTAAACCTTCTGGTACTCTTATTGTCCCACCGGTAGTACCTTCCCGGGTCTGGTGGGTGACACAGGGTAACCACACGGAGCGATGCCACTTGATGGACCGTCCGATATAAACAAGACACCTGAGGAGAGACCATGAACACACAATCACAGTACAGGGGCCTCGCAGCGGATCGCGGCATGGCCATCACCCCGAAAAATACCCGTTTGCTGCTTGGCCTCGCGGCACTGCCCCTGGCCCTTGGCGCCGCCCTGGAAATCCAGGCGCAGCCCGATGGACAGCAGCGCCAGATGCAACTGGAAGAGATTGTCGTCACCGCCAGCCGCCGCGAGGAAAGCCTGCAGGATGTGGCGACCAGCATCACCGCCATCAGCGGTGCCGCCCTCGAGGCCCGCGGCATCACCAACTTCGAGGACATCAAGCGCGCCGCCGCCGGGCTGTACCTGGAGAGACCCACCTTTAGTGGCAGTGCCTCCCTGCGCATGCGCGGCGTCGGCAGCGGCAGCTTCAGCGGTCTCGATCCCTCGGTGGGGGTACTGGTGGACGGTGTCTATCAATTGCGGGAGGGTTTCGCCTTTACCGAGCTGATGGATCTCGAGCGCATCGAGGTGATGCGCGGCCCCCAGGGCACCCTGTTCGGCCGCAACACCACCTCCGGGGTGATCCATATCCATACACGCAATCCCGACACCAGTGAACTCTCCGGCAAGTTACAGGGCGTGGTTGGCAACCTGAATGCCAGGGAAATGCGCGGCTCCGTCAACATACCCCTCATTCAGGACACCCTGGCCATCCGCGTCAGCGGCAACTGGGTGGAGCGGGACGGGCACACCAAGAATACCTTCCTCGATCGGGACACACGCAACCAGGAGCGCCACGGCGGGCGCTTCAAGCTGCTGTGGAACGCCACCGACAACCTGGAGGTGCTGTGGAGCAGCGACTACCAGAAATCCAAGGGGCGTTTCGATGTGGGCACTGTACAGTACGGTGTCGACAACATCACCAACCTGCCTGGCTTCGCCAACCAACCCTGGTCCAACATCGCCACCGCCCTGGGGAAGACACTGCCCCCCATCAGCCTGGGCCGCGCCGCCCAGAATCCGGCGGAATATCAGGACGAGATGGAACGCCATGTACTGACCCTGAACTGGTCGTTGCCGGGCCACAACCTGCAATCCATCACCGCCCACGAGAAGTTCGACTCCTACCAACTGGATGACCGGGACCGCACCATCATGGACCTGTCGTTCCTGACCAACGAGTCGTCCACCAAGGCCAGGTCCCAGGAATTCATCCTCAGCTCCGAGCTGGATGGGCCCTTCTCCTATATCGTCGGCGCCTACTACCAAAAGGAGAAACTCGACAGCCCCACCAACATCTTCAACGGGCCCGACCTGAATGCCCTGCGGGCCACCATGGGGCTTGGTCCGGCATCGCCCATACCCACCATAAGCCTGACCACCCGCGACAACGAATTCCGGGCCCTGTTCGGCACCCTCACCTATGAATTGACCGACCAATGGAGCCTGGTGGGCGGCTTGCGCTACACCTCGGATGTGAAAAATGTCTATTCCACCTTGAATATCCCGGGCCTGCCGCTGATCGCGGCGGTGGACAACAAAAAGACCTTCGACGAGATTACCTACACCGCCAAGGTGCTCCACAACATTGATGCGGACAGAATGGTCTACCTGTCCCTGGACCGCGGCTTCAAGTCCGGTGGCTTCAACCGCCAGAACACCTCCTGCGTACTGGCGGGGGCCAACTGTCTCACTCCGGAACAACTGGTGTATGACGCCGAGACCACCGACAGCGTCGAACTGGGTCTCAAGAGCGAGTGGCTGGATGGCCGCGTCCGCCTCAATGGCGCGGTCTTCTACCAGGTCTATGACGACTTCCAGGTGTCCCAGTCGCTGCCCGCCCAGGCCACCACCTTGATCGACAATGCCGCCAAGGTGGAAGCCTACGGCACCGATGTCGATCTGTTCGCGGTGCTCACCGACAATCTCACCCTGGACATAGCCGTGGCCCTGGTTCGCGCCGAGTACGACAAATTCGAGGGCGCGCCCTGTGGCATTCCCAACCAGCCCCGCTGTGTCGGCGGCGTCCAGGATCTGTCCGGCAAGCAACTGGACAACGCTCCGCGCATGACCGCCAATGCCGGCCTCGCCTATCAGGCGGCACTGCCCAATGTCAACGGCCTGGAGTGGTTTGCCCGACTGGACGCTTCCTACAGAAGCTCCGCCAACCTGCATGTCGCCCAGACCGCCGGTACCGACCAGGGGGGCTACAGCCTGTACAGCGCCCAGGTGGGCCTGGAATCCAGCGACGGCCAGTGGAAGGTCACCGCCTGGGGCAGGAACCTGACCAACAAGACCTATACCAACTTCTCGTTGGTGGACATCGGTGGTCTTAACCGGGTACAGGGGCTGACCCGCACCTATGGTGTGACCCTGGACTGGAATTTCTGATGACCCAGTAGGCAATTGGACCTCTCAAGCCAAGGGCTGATGTGGATAGACATCAGCCCTTTTTTTGACCTGATACCCCCGCGACAGAAAAATGCCATGCGCTGGTGGGTCATGCGGGAAGTTGGGAAATCTCTGAAACTTGTAGCGAGTAGACCGGGTCGCGCAATTTTAGCGGTTCCTTGGGTTATCGATTTCTGCGTGGCAATACCCAGCACTTCATTGACACAGCAGGAAATAGCGCCTCTATGACTCCGCATCCCAGCCTTGCATACTGCTTCATTCCGAGTCCGAGATACCCACCTGGCCACTGAAATCCTCCAGGGGCCGTCTGTCGGACCGGGAAAAATCCACCCGCGAACCGGTCATCGGTCTGGCATCCTCCGCCCTCGGCATCTGGTAGGTGAAGCAGGCCCCCATCCTCGCCGGCCCCCGGTCGGATGCCCGCGCCAGCACCTGCTGGTTCTCCGGCTTGCGCCCGTTGGAAACAAACACCGCGCGGCGCAGCATCATGGCATGGAGCGCGTCTGTCGGGCCGAGGGATTTCCCCCAGGAGGACAATTGACGCAGATCCTTGCCGGCCCAGTCCGCCGGCCCGACAAGCAAGGTGCCCTCCACCTCCCACCGCATCATTTCCCGCCCGTTTTCCCTCAGGGTGGCAACGGCCAGGTCGCCAACGCGATCCGTGACGAACATGTCAATCAGTACCACGGCGGCATCCCCTGCGCGAGCCGCGCAGACGATGGCCAGGTCATACAAGTGGGTGCAATGCTCCCGGGCATTGAGGGCGGACAAGGCAGCGAGTGACTGCCCTTCGAACCGCGCTTCTAGAAAGTCCGTGGCTCCGGCGCAGGTGGACCAGGGATAGCGTTCCGCCTCTGCGCGGACACCGGTGACAACCTGCCCGTCGTGATCGATGTGGAGAAAAAAGCGGTGGAAGTCGTCCTCCAGCCCGGCATCCACCCTGCCTGGGGCTGGGTGAATTTCAATCCGGCGCCAAAATCCGCTGTGAGCTTCCATTTCCGGTGGTTTCAACATCATGGTTGGACCTCGAGGTGGAAGTGCCCTG
>JBJHDJ010000095.1:0-4188 GCA_050486485.1 Porticoccaceae bacterium | reverse complement strand
CCACCGGCCCACGAAACAGCATCACACGCCGGCTGGAATCCACGGCAGTCGATGGTGCTAGCTCTATCCACCACTCACTGGATACAGGCACTTCTGGATCAGAGATGAGTATCGCGCCAAGGGATTTGCCAATCAAGCCAGTCGCGGCGACACCCTATCCATTGGGTTGCCTGAGGATGACCTGTGTTGGAGAGTGGTTACTGGGCACGGTTGAATCTGGCCACCAGTCGCTCACTTTCCTGCCACAGTCTGCTGGCGGCTGCATCGTCCAGGGCGGCGGGACTGATGGGCACAACGGTCCGCTGATAGAAGTAGTCCCCGGACGTGGCGGCGGCTTCTGGCGCGGTGGCCAGCCACACCAGATCATCCCCAGCGGCCCGGGGTGACACCCATTGGTCTTCCTTGGCCTTCAGCGCACTTTGGGTGGCATCATCGGCGTGGTTGATGAAATTGCTGCCAACGATCCCCGGGTGCATGGCATGCACAACAATGCCATCCCCAGACAGCCGCCTGGACAGCTCCCGGGTAAACAGCACATTGGCCAGCTTGGCCCGCATGTAGGCCAAGCCGGGATGGAAGCTGTCGATCATCTGCAGGTCGTCCCAGTCGAACCCGTCGCAGTACCCGTGGGCGGCGGACGACACATTGACGATACGAGTGGCGCCACCCGGGGCACCGGTAGCCGCGGCCCGCAGCAGGGGCAGCAGTCGCTTGGCGAGCAGGAAGTGGCCGAGATGGTTGCCGGCGAAGGTGTTCTCGTTGCCCTCCGCGGTGATGATCCGCTCCCGGGCCATGCCCCCGGCGTTGTTGAGGAGGATATTCACCTTGTCGGTGATGCTGGCGATATCATCGGCCACCCGGTTCACCTCCGCCATCAGCGCCAAGTCGGCGCACAGCATCACCACTTGGCCACCATCGGCGGCCTCGCGCTGAATCTCATCCCTTGCCTGTTCACAGCGCCCTGGGTCGCGGCCAATCCCGATCACTGTCCAGCCACCCTTGATCAGGGTTTTGGCCGCCTCCCTGCCGATTCCGGAACTGGCGCCGGTGATCACCGCCACCGGCGTCTGTATTGGCTTGTTCATAACGAAAACCTCACGCCTGGACCGGCTCGCAGCCATCCTCGTGGGCCATCCAGTGGACGAAGCGGTGCAGCGGGTACATGGCGTCGTGAGGGTTGCCGATGGTGCTGGGACCGGCCTCCCCCAGATGGACGATACGCTGGGCGCCGCCGCTGGCCAGACGGTCGCGGTAGTCCGCCATGCGCTCGAAGGGGTAGAAACCCACCGTCTGGGTGGCGACATTGATGTACTTCACCGCCTCGTCCAGGGAATCGACCCGCACCACATTGGCGGTCTTGTTGATGGGATGAAAGTCAACCGGCTCGTCGGAGCGAATGACCACCCCCTTGCCGTCCGGCTGCCCCCAAACCCGGTAATCGTCATCCATCAGCAGCATCATGTCGATCTGCTCCCTCATATCCATATCCAGGGGGCGCACATCGCCGGACGCCGCGGCACGCTCGGCGATACGCCGGTGCAGGGCATCGCAGAAGCGGTCAACCTGCTCCTGGCTGCCCTCGACGAACTGGTAGCGGCTGGCGACACAGGCTTCCTGGTTGAGAGTCATCACATCCGTGGCGGCGAGGTCGGCGGCCAGCTCCAGGGCCTCCTCGGAAGCGAAGGCCTCGCGCCCCACCATGGAAATGGAGGTTTTGGGGTCGAAGGACACCAGTTGGAAACCCGGCCCCAGGTACTTGATGACATTGTTGATGGCATCCCCACCCCCCCAGGCGACGATCTTGTCGAAATACTGGGGGCGGTACAGGGTCGGCTCCACCCGCTCGTCGCCGCCGCGCCAGTACACCGCCGACATGGACTGGACGATGGGATGGCCTGGGTCCATGTCCGCCATGGTGCGCAGAATGGCGACGGTGGTGAACGGGTCCGCGGAGGACATCTTGAACAGGTTGATGGCCTTGACCATGGCTCCCTGGGCGATGGATTTCACCGCCACCCCCGGGGAATTGCCCGGCAGCACATGGATGAGACGCGGCGCGAAGGCCCGCACGAAGCTCTTGCGCCCGGTGAAGTCCCGCTTTGGCACCCAGCCGTCCAGGGCCTTGGGGTCGGGGAAGTTCTGCGCCACTTCCGCCATCAGGATGCGCCTGTCCAGGTACGCGGTGGCATGTCTGGCGGTCTGCTCCACCACGGCGCGGGGCAGGATATGGGTGGCCGCCATGCGCTCGAAACACTCCTGCATATAGGGGTTTCCCGGGTCGCGCAACCGCTCGCCGGTCTCCACCAGAAAGTCGATGATCTCCGACAACGGCACATTGAGCAGGGGCGGCACCTCGGTGCGGGGATGGACCACCCTGTCCAGGTCGATGGTCGGGGTGGCGAAGTCCACCCCCAGATCCCGGGAGCGATGGACGGTGTCGCCGCCCTCCACCAGTTCGCCGCGCACAAAGAACGGCGCGGAAATGGCCGCCTCGGCGGTCTTGCTTGCTTCGCTTGTCATGGTCATGACACACCTCTCACATAGGCATCCACGGTGCCGGCGCAACCGATCTTGTCGTCTCCCTCGAGATCGGCGTAGCGCACGATATTGTCGCGGATGGATGGACCCCGGGCGCCACAGGCGCAGGGGCTGAAATCGATGGACACCTTGTCACCGGAAATGACGCCTCCCCAGCGGCCATCGATGGAGAGATCGAAAAAGGCTGCCCTGCCTTCGTACTCCCCTTCGACCATGGGCAACAGATTGTCGCCCGTCTTGTCGAGCATGAGCGGCACCAACCAGGGCGGTATGTGATAGCGACCGCCTTTCTGGCAGCGCGGCATGCCGGAGTGGAACTCCTGCATACTGTAGTTCTGGTAATTGCGCTCCGGTTGGATATTGAATGTCTCGTAGACAAACTCCCGGTAGTCATCCGGCAACTGGGCGCGCTTGAGGCCGCCACCGACATAGATGGAGTTCTCCGGGTTGAAATCCGCGGCGCTGTAGCCCATCTCGCGCACTTCCCTGGCGACGGCGTACAGGCTCGCCCACATGCCGGTGACATGCAATTTGTCCCGGCGCGCCTCGACAATGGCCCTGGCGGCGATGCCTACCGCGTCGTCCATGGCCTTCTGTCGAGTCGCGGACAATTCCTCGAAGGCCTGCAAGTCGCTGGGAGTGGCGGTGCCATCGGCGATCTTCTTGCGCAGGACCACCATCTGGGTCAGGCTGCCCACCGTGATGGGGGGCACCGGATACCTGAACATCTCGCTGTTGGGATCCTGGTAGGCCTCGGTATAGGCCTCGCCAGTGAAATGATTGCGGGGCACGCTGGCCACCGGCGCCAGGCCAAACATGCGGCGGTCCCGGGCGGGTTTGATGCCGGACCCCCAGGAATAGGCGGCGACGGCTTCCACCTGGCACCATTCCATATCCTTCCGGGAGGCCACCAGCATGGCGGACTTGCCGGTGGTACCGCTGGAGCAGGACACATATTGGCCGCTCTCCTGAAGCTTTTCGATCCAGTGGTCGATATCGCGGATGGTGGCGGGATCCAGGGGAGGCACGGGATAGGTGGATACGGTGTTGAGCCACTTACCCAACCGTTCCCACTTCTCTTCCATCAGGAAACTCTCGGGGTAGCTCTTGTAGGCGGTGTGGGGAAACAGCAGTGGCACCGCCTCCTCGAGGCCGCGCACTTCGTCGATGCCCGCCTGCCCGGCGCGATGGGCCAACAGCTTGATGGCCCCCCTGCGCTCCTGGAAGCGCTCGTTGATGGCCTCCAGCTGCGCGGCACGCAGCTCCCCGTGGGGAATATCGTATCGGCCTTCGGCCCTGACCAGGCCGGTCAATCTGTCCGCGGCACTACCCATTCTCTACCTCCTTATGTAATATGCACTGAGCCCCTAAAGGGTACCAATTGGTTTTATTATAGGCCTTTCACAGAGGAGTGCAAGACCATTCAACGGAAAATAAAAAACCCGGTCGCCAAGTCCCGCATCGGCCGGCCCTCCCGGGAGGAATCGCGGCGGCGCCATGAATTGATGCTGGACTGCGCCCTTGACTTCTTTCTGGAGCGCGGCTTCGAACTCACCACCACGGCGGATATCGCCAATGAAGTGGGCATGTCCAAGCGTACCCTGTATGTCTATTACAAGGACAAGGGTGAACTTTTCAAGGCCGCCGTCA
>JBJHDJ010000094.1:0-8140 GCA_050486485.1 Porticoccaceae bacterium | reverse complement strand
GGACACTCGATGGGCGCCGCCGCCAGCCTCCACTTCGCCCACCGGCATCCGCAACTGGTCGACCGGCTGGTGCTGGTCAACGCCGCCGGCATCCTGCTGGAGCCGGTCTTTCTGCGCCACCTGGCGGAAGCAAACGCCGCCGCCATCGGCCTCGGTTCCCTGGACAATCTGATGGGCCTGCTGGGAGGCAGCCAGCAACGGGGCAGCTTCCTCGACTGGTTCGAGTCCCAGCCCGGCCTGATCCGCATGCTGGTCGAGCATCCCAGCATGAGAAGGGCGTTTTTCGGCTGGACCCTGCATGCCGACGCCGCCCTGGGGCTGCTGGAACACGATTTCACCGCCGCCATCCGCGATGTCGCGGCGCCGACCACCCTGATCTGGGGCCGCGGTGATACCGTCACCCCATTGCGCGCCGGCCGGCTGCTGGCGGCGCGCATGCAGGATGCGCGCCTGGAGGTCATCGAAGGCGCGCAGCACATGCCCATGTATCAGACCCCTGGCGAGTTCAACACGGTACTGCGGCGCCTATTGACCCACCCTCCCTCCGTGTCCGCGGAGGCTTCGCCTCCCGCGCCATCGCCATCGCAGGGTGATGTCTTTTGCGTCGGGCAGAGCCATGTCACCTATAGCGGGACATTCGACAGCATCACCCTGGAAGATTGTCGCCATGCGCGCATCGAAAACGCGCATATCGGTCACCTGCGCGCTCTGCGCTCCTCCGCCACCCTGGACAATGTCACCCTCGACAGCGCCGAAACCGCCTTGCATGCCGAGATGAGCCAGATCACGGCCACGGTGGGTTCCATCGCGGGGGCCGTGGGCATTGCCGCCATTGACAGCAGAGTCGATCTCGCCGGGGTCACGGTGCTGGCGCGGCGACGGGCCGTCGAGGCAAACCCCGGGTCAAGGGTGTTTTTCTCGGTCAGCCATGTGGACTCTCCCCAATACCGCGGCGACGCCCATTTCATCTGGCCACCACCGCTGGCGAGGCAAGTGAATAGCCGCGAGGCGGCGCCGGGATTCGATCCTGAACAATCCCCATGATCCCCATTTCCCCTGCGGTGATACGCTCGGGGTTGGCGCCGGGGTAGAAAGTGGTACATTATCTCAATGACAGACCATGGACCTTCCGCCATGCTCAGCAACTGCCGCGCTGCCCACCACAACCACGACCACAGCCGCTGCCAGGGCGCCGCCCTGAGCCGCGCCCAGCGCCATTGCGACAACCAGGGAGTGCGCCTCACGCCCATCCGCCGCGCCGTGCTGGAACTGATCTGGCAGAGCCACCGGCCCTTGGGGGCCTATGCCCTGGCGGCACAACTGCCTGACTTGCTGGGACGAACCATCCGCCCCCCCAGTGTCTACCGCGCCATCGAGTTCCTGGTTTCGCTGGGGCTGGTCCACCGCCTGCCATCCCTCAATGCCTATATCGGCTGCCCGTTCCCGGGCAGCGACCACAGCGATGCCTTCATGGTCTGTCGGCACTGCGGAAGCGCGGCCGAAGTCAGCGCCGAGACCCTCAACCAGGCGCTGGCGGACACCGCTGGCCGCGCCGGGTTCCTGCTCGAATCACAGACGATCGAGCTGTCCGGCCTGTGCGCCTCCTGCCAGCAGCGGGAGCTAGCGCCGTGACTCCCCTGTTGAGTGTTCGCAACCTGACCCTGCGCTTCGGGGATCGCACCGTGCTCGACAAGGTCGACCTGGACCTGGAAGCGGGCCAGATCGTGACCCTGATCGGACCCAACGGCGCCGGCAAGACCAGCCTGGTGCGGGTGATTCTGGGGCTGCAAGCCCCGGACAGCGGCAGCCTCGACTTCCCCCGGCGCCCACGCATCGGCTACATGCCCCAGAAGCTCCATATCGACGCCACCCTGCCGCTGACCGTGGACGGCTTTCTGGCGCTCGCCGACCGGGACAGGGAGCGCCGCCGCGCCGCCCTGGCGCGGGTCGAGATACCCCACCTGGCTACCCAGCCCGTCACCGCCCTGTCCGGTGGCGAGACACAGCGGGTGCTGCTGGCCCGCGCCCTGCTGCGCCAGCCGCAACTGCTGGTGCTGGACGAGCCGGTGCAGGGTGTGGATGTCAACGGCCAGCAGGCCCTCTATCAACTGATCACCCGCATCCGCGACGAGACCGGCTGCGCCATTCTGATGGTCTCCCACGACCTGCACCTGGTGATGGCCACCACCGACCGGGTGATCTGCCTCAACCGCCATGTGTGTTGCCAAGGCACCCCGGAAATGGTCTCCGTCGATCCCGCCTACACCGAGCTGTTCGGGGTGCGCACCGCCCTCTACACCCACCACCACGACCACGAGCACAGTCTGCACGGCGAGGTGGAGCCCTGCCGAGAGCACAATCATGGCTGACTTTCTCGTGCTGGCACTGCTGGCGGGCATCGGCGTGGCGCTGGTGAGCGGCCCCCTGGGCGCGTTCGTGGTGTGGCGCCGCATGGCCTACTTCGGCGACACCCTGGCCCACTCGGCGTTGCTTGGCGTCGCCGCCGGCCTGTGGTTGCAGGTGGCGCCGGGCCCTGTGGTGATCCTGGTGTGCCTGCTGATCGCCCTGCTGTTGCTGGCCCTTGGCCGCCAGCAGAATCTGGCTTCGGACACCCTGCTGGGCATCCTCTCCCACAGCTCCCTGGCCCTGGGGCTGGTGGCGATGTCGCTCATTCCAGGGGCGCGGATCAATCTCGAGGCCCTGCTGTTCGGCGACCTGCTGGCGGTGGACGCCGCCGATACCCTGGCCATCTGGCTGACCAGCGCCCTGGTGCTGGCCCTGGTGACCTGGCTGTGGACGCCACTGCTGTCCATCACCGTCCACGAGGACCTGGCCCGTGTCGAGGGCGTCAGGGTCGGGCTGGTGAAAACCGTGCAGATGCTGTTGCTGGCCCTGGTGATCGCCATTGGCATGAAGGTGGTGGGCGTCCTGTTGATCACCGCGTTGCTGGTGATCCCCGCCGCCACGGCGCGTCGCTTTGCCTCGCGCCCCGGGCAGATGGCGGTGCTGGGCAGTATCGCCGGGGTGGTGGCGGTGTGCCTCGGGGTCGCCGCCTCCTGGTGGTGGGATACCCCCATGGGGCCATCCATCGTGCTGGCCTGCGGCCTGCTGTTCCTGCTGTCCCTCACCCGGCGGCAGCTGAGCTGAACCTCTCCCGGCTACGGTCCGGCTCTGCTCAGCCCCTGAAATCCCGCGCCATGGCGCGCCACGCCTGGCGCATGGCGCCCTCCTCCAGGGGAGGGCGAAAGAATCCGTGGTAATCGCCGCGGGGATTGATGACCACCACATTGCTGCTGTGATCCATGGTGTAGTTGTCCCCCTCCAGGGGCACGCGGCTGTACACCACGCTGAGCTGGGTGGCCAGATTGAGTATCTGGGGACCGGCGCCGGTGAGGCCGATGAAGTCCGGGTTGAAATAGGTCACATAGGCATCGAGCTGTTGCGGGGTGTCCCGCTCCGGGTCGACGCTGAGCATCACCACCTGCAACTGCTCGCGCTCGGCCTCGTCGAGGGCGTTGTAGAGGCGGTTGAGGGTGGCCAGGGTGGTGGGGCAGATATCCGGACAGAAGGTAAACGCCGGGAAAAGCAGTGTCCATCGGCCCTCGAAATCCTCGCGGGTGAACTTTTCACCGTGGTTGTCCAGCAATTCGAAATCACTGAATCGCCGCGGGGTCTCCAGCACCATGGCACCGAGGGCGAGCATGTCCTGGGTGCTCAACTGGCGGGGTTGCAGTTGCTTGTTCACCAGACCGGCCACCATCAGCAGGGCGAAGGCCACGCAGGCGGCCACGGTCAGCCAGATATTGCGCTTGGTACTCACTTGTCACTCCACCTTGTCATTCCACAATGAACGCCGGCACCACCAGGTAATGGTCCACCAGCATGACGATAAACAGCAGCATCAGGTAGAGAATGGAATACTTGAAGGTGGACATGCCAGCCTCGGGATCCCGCCCAATCATCAATACCACGGCCCAGTATAGGAAGCCGCCACCCAATAGCAGGGCGCCGGCCAGGTACAACCAGCCGCTCATGCCGGTGACGAAAGGCAGCACCGTCACCACCACCATGATGATGGTGTACAGCAGGATGTGCAGGCGGGTGTAGCGGTCGCCGTGGGTGACCGGCAGCATGGGCACCTCGGCCTTGGCGTACTCCTCGCGGCGGTGCACCGCCAGGGCCCAGAAGTGCGGGGGTGTCCAGGCGAAGATGATCAGCACCAGCAACAGGGCGTGGCCGTGGATCTCGCCGGTCACCGCGGTCCAGCCCAGCAGCGGGGGGGCGGCGCCAGCAAGGCCGCCGATGACGATATTTTGCGGGGTGGCGCGCTTGAGGAACAGGGTGTAGACCACCGCGTAACCCACCAGCGAGGCCAGGGTCAGCCAGGCGGTCAACGGGTTGATGAAGATCACCAGAATGGCCATGCCGGCGACCCCCAGCGCGGTGGCGAACAGCAGGGCGCTGCGGGGATCCACCCGCCCGGTGGCCACCGGGCGGTTGAAGGTGCGCGCCATGCGGGTGTCGACATGGCGGTCCACCAGATGGTTGACGGTGGCGGCGGAACCGGCGCACAGGGCGATGCCCAGGTTGCCCCACAACAGCACCTCGACAGGCACCATGCCGGGCACCGCCAGGAACATGCCGATCAGGGCGGTGAGAATCATCAGCGCCACCACATTGGGCTTGGTGAGCTCCAGGTAGTCGCGCCAGCTGGCCTTGCCTTCGATCATTTCCGTCACGCCGGAACTTCCTCCCCCTTGGCGGTCCACAGCCTGCAAGCCAGGGTCACCAGTGTCAACAGCAGCAACCCGCCACCGGCATTGTGCATCACCGCCACCGACAGGGGAATGTGCAGAATCACATTGGTAATGCCCAGCGCAACCTGCAGCACCAGGGCGGCGAGGATCACCACCGCCATGGTGGTGAAGCGCCGGTCACCCACCAGCACGAGCCGCAGACACAGGGCCAGCAGCGCCAGGCTGACCACCAGGGCGCCGAGGCGGTGGATGAAGTGGATGGCGACCCGGGCGTCGCTCTCCAGCAGCCCCCCCAGGTAGTTGGGCCCAATGGTCTGGAAGATGTCGAAGCCCCGCGCCAGATCCATTTCCGGCCACCACTGCCCACGGCAGGTGGGAAAATCGACGCAGGCATAGGCCGCGTAATTGGCGGCCACCCAGCCCCCCAACATGACCTGCACGGCCACCAGCACCAGCCCCACCAGGGCCCATGCCTTGAGACTTGGCGCCTGTTGCTGGACCCGTGCCGACAACTGCCATCGCTGGTTGTCGAGGCGCAGCACCAACAGCCAGATCAGGGACAGCACCGTCATGCCCCCCATCAGGTGCAGGGTGACGATCTGCGGCCACAGCTTGAGGGTGACGGTCCACATGCCGAACAGGGCCTGCCACACCACCACGAACAGCAGGAACACCGGCAATCGGAAAGGGTGTTCGGGATCCTCGCGGCGCTTCCAGGCGACGGCGACGATGGCCACCACGAACAGCCCCAGGGTGCCGGCGAAATAGCGGTGCACCATTTCCGGCCAGGTCTTGTCGTGCTCGACCGGATGATCCGGCCACAGTTCGTTGGCCCGCTCGACATTGTGCTCCTGAATGGGCCACAGCAGGTGGCCGTAGCACCCTGGCCAGTCAGGGCAACCGAGGCCGGCGTCCACCAGACGGGTAAAGGCGCCCAGCACCACCACCACGATTGTCAGCAGGAACGCGGCCAGCGCCAGGCGAAAGCCCGGCTTGCGCAGCGCGGGAGGATTGAAAAGGGCCATGGGGAGTTCTCCGAAGCCTCAATAATGAAATCGTAAGCCCAATATCACTGGGGCGAATACTTGAGCAGGTGTTCCAGGTCCAGCAGGATATCAGTGCCGCTGTGATCCCGGGTGTAGAACATCATCGCCTGACCCAGGGGGTCGAGCAGTATCACCACCTGCTCGTCCGGGCGCCAATCCAGCTGGCTGCCCGCCAACCATGCCTCGAAGCGGCTGCGCTCGGCGTTGAGTATCAGGGTTCGGGGGTGATCCTGTTCCAGGTATTCCAGCAGCTCCGGGGAAGCGCCGCCCTCCAGGGATATGAAAGCCCGCTCCACCCGGGGTGCCTGCTTGTTGAGCCTGACATGGATCTGGCGGGTGATATGCAGTCGCTCCCGGCACTGCTCGCCGCACTGGCCCACGGCGGGAATCAACATGCGCCACTTGAGGCTGTCCTCGGGCAGCCGCCAGGGAGTGCCATCCAGATGGGTCAGGCCCAGCTCGTGGACATTCAGGGTGGGCGACAGCAGCACGCCCTTGTTGCTGGTGCCGAGGCGACCGAGAAGGGACTGGCGCTCTTCCTCGCTGCCGGGGTACATCAGGTATCCGGCCAGCAGGGTGGCGATGATGATGACCAGCATCAGCCCGAACTGCAGGGGTGCGTTATAGCGCTTGATCAAATCACTCATCGTCTCGTTTCCTCTTGCGGCGCAACAGCTCGCCCAGGTTGGAATTGGCAAAAATCGTCAGCAGCACCAGCGCCACCGCCAGGGCAAACCACTGCACCGCGTAGGCGCGGTGCTGCTGTGGGGACACGGCGACCCGCGGCCAACCCACCACCAGTGCTCCCGGGGACTCCGCGTCCAGACGCAGGGACCAGGGCGGCAGGGACTCCCCCAACTGCTCCGCCAATGGCCCGAACTCGAGGTTTTGCAGCACCTGGGGCCACGCCTCCCGCCACTGTTCGGCGCCGAGGGTGAAGGGGTCGCCGGGAGACAGGTACAGGTGGCCACTGATCAGCACCGGGCCAGGCACCGGCGGCACCGCGGGTATGTCATGATCGGAGGCCGCCAGCCAGCCGCGGTTGACCAGCAGCCAACGCCCGCTGGAGGCTTCCCGGAAGGGTGCCACGACTTCGTATCCCGGCACGCCGTCCCGCACCCGATTCTGCAGCAACACCAGGCGACGGTTGTCGAACTCGCCGCGGGCCTGCACCCGCCGGTAGCTGATATCGTCGTGGTCCACCAGCTCCGCCACCGGCAGCGGCGGAGCCGCCTCGCGCTGTTGGTACTCCGCCAACAGCGCCGCTTTTTCCTCGCCACGGCCCAGCTGCCAAAAACCGAGGGCGATGGTCAGCGGCAGGAAGATGGCGGCAAACACCAGTAACAACCGGTTTGCCCGCCAGCGGAAGCGACCGTCCGCGCCGTGCTGCCTCACCCCCGTCATCTGTGTTTAAATCACCCTCTCCGCGCCCGGATCCACATCGCCATGCTACTCAAGATCGTCATCGTCGCCCTGTTCATCGCCGTGCTGGCCAGCCTCACCAGCGGTCTGTATTTCCTGTTCAAGGATGTGGGCAATCCCCGCCGGCGACTGCTCTATGCCCTGGGGATTCGGGTCACGCTGGCGGTTCTGCTGGTGGGCACCATCACCTGGGGTTTCACCACCGGCCAACTCAGAAGCACCGCTCCCTGGGACCGCCAATTGCACCCTCAGTACACGGTTCCACCCCCGGACACCACCCCCTGATCAGCGGCGCCCGTGGGCGGCGACCAGCCGCGATAACGACAAAATGGCCAGGAGAGCATCCTGGCCATTTGACTTGTGTACCCCGGCGCCAGGCCCCGGGGCTGGTGAAGGTCCGTCAGGAACCGAGTACATAGACGAAGATAAACAGCCCCACCCACACCACATCGACAAAGTGCCAGTACCAGGAGGAGGCCTCGAAGCCGAAGGCGTCGTCATGGCTGAAGTGGCCCTTGAGGCCGCGGATCAACTGCACCAGTAGCATGAAGGTGCCAAGGGCGACATGGACGCCGTGGAAACCCGTGAGCATGAAGAAGGTGGCGCCGTAGATGCCGGCGTCCAGGGTCAGGCCCAGGTCGCGGTAGGCCTCCACATACTCCTCCGCCTGGAAGAAGATGAAAATAATGCCCAGGGCCACGGTGACACCGAGCCAGGTATTGAACTTCTGGCGGTTCTCCTTTTTCAGGGCGGTGTGGGCAAAGTGGATGGTGACGCTGGAGGTCAGCAGAATGATGGTGTTGATCAGCGGCAGGTGCCAGGGATCGATTACCGCCTCGGGACCCTTCATGCGCGCGGCGTCGCCGGACACCGCCATGTCGGGGGTGGTGTAGAGGGGCCAGGCGGGCTCGAAGC
>JBJHDJ010000093.1:0-8183 GCA_050486485.1 Porticoccaceae bacterium | reverse complement strand
GAGCGCATCCACGAGCTGCTCGGCATGGCCCCCCAGGGCATGTGGGTGGGCACTTTCCACGGCCTCGCCCATCGCCTGCTCAAGGCCCACTGGCGGGACGCCGATCTGCCGGAGAACTTCCAGATACTCGATTCGGATGACCAGCTGCGGGTGATCAAGCGCCTCTACGCCAGTCTCGGCATCGACGACGGTCGCTGGCCGGTGCGCCAGGCCCAGGGCTACATCAATGCCCAGAAGGACGAGGGACTGCGGGCGCGGCATATCGAGCGCGACAGCGACCCCTACCATGTCACCATGCTGCAGGTGTACAGCGCCTACGAGGAAGCCTGCCAACGGGGCGGTCTGGTGGACTTCGCCGAACTGCTGCTGCGCGCCCATGAGCTGTGGCTGGAAAAGCCCGAGTTGCTCGCCCACTACCAGCAGCGCTTCGCCCATATCCTGGTGGACGAGTTCCAGGACACCAACGCCATCCAGTACGCCTGGCTGCGCCTGCTGGCGGGTGACAGGGCCACCGTCACCGCGGTGGGGGACGACGACCAGTCCATCTACGGCTGGCGCGGCGCCCGCATCGAGAACATCCAGAACTTTACCCGCCACTTTCCCGGCGCCCGGGTGGTTCGTCTGGAGCAGAATTACCGCTCCACTGGCATTATTCTCAAGGCCGCCAACGCGGTGATCGCCCACAACAGCGAGCGCCTCGGCAAGAATCTGTGGACCGAGGCCCACGACGGCGAACCCATCGCCCTGTACGCCGCCTTCAACGAACAGGACGAGGCGCGCTTTATCGCCGGGCGCATCCAAGACTGGGTGGCCAAGGGCGGCCAGCGCCGCGACTGCGCCATCCTCTACCGCTCCAACGCTCAGTCCCGGGTGCTGGAGGAGGCGCTGCTCAGGGAGCAGATTCCCTACCGCATTTACGGTGGCCAGCGATTCTACGAACGGCTGGAAATCCGCAACGCCCTCGCCTACCTGCGGCTGGTGGTGAACCGCCGCGACGATGCCGCCTTCGAGCGGGTGGTGAACACTCCCACCCGCGGCATCGGCGACAGAACCCTGGACGAAGTGCGCCAGTTGGCCCGCGCCGAGGGGCTTTCCCTGTGGGACGCCACCGCCAGGGCGATATCCCATCTGCCGGGCCGCGCCGCCAATGCCCTGCGGGGCTTTCTCGACCTGATCGCAGCCCTCGATGCCGCGCTGGCGGCACTACCCCTGCACGAGCAGGTGGAGCACATGCTGGCCCACAGCGGCCTGCTGGAATTTCACCGCAAGGAGAAAGGCGAGCGCGGCCAGGCGCGGGTGGAAAACCTGGAAGAATTGGTCAGCGCCTGCCGCGCCTACGAACCGGAAAGCAGCGACGAGCCGGCGCTGCCCCAGTTTCTCGCCGAGGCGGCCCTCGACGCCGGGGAACAACAGGCGGACAGCCACGAGGACGCGGTGCAACTGATGACCCTGCACGCCGCCAAGGGGCTGGAGTTTCCCCTGGTATTTGTCGCCGGCATGGAGGAAAACCTGTTCCCCCACAGGATGTCCGCGGAGGATCCCGGGCGCCTCGAGGAGGAGCGCCGCCTGGCCTATGTGGGCATTACCCGCGCCAGGGAAAAACTCTACCTGAGCTTCGCCGAGTGCCGCCAGTTGCACGGCAGCGAGAGCTGGAACGCGGTGTCGCGCTTCGTGCGGGACATTCCTTCAGAGCTGCTGGAGGAAGTGCGCCTTGGCGCCAGCGTGTCGCGCCCCACCAGCTATGCCGCCAAGGGACCCATCAGCGCCGCTCGCGATGGCGAGGGAACGGGACTGCGCCTCGGCCAGCGGGTGATGCACGGAATGTTCGGCGAGGGCGTCGTCCTCGGCATGGAAGGCAGCGGCTCCCACGCCCGGGTGCAGGTCAACTTCGACGAGGGCGCCAAGTGGCTGGTGTTGCAGTATGCGAAACTGGAGGTGCTTTAGGTGAAACTCAACAAACAGGAGAACCACCCATGACAATAAAATCCCTCCCAGGCCTGTTGGCCCTGGTCCTCGCCACCCTGTTGGTGGCGGGCTGCGGCAGCGAGAGCGCGCAAACCGGGTCGAGCCCATCGGGGGAGCCGGCCCAGGTCTACCGCTGGAAACTGGTGATGACCTGGCCAAAAAATTTCCCCGGTCTCGGCACCGGCGTCGAGGAGTTCGTGCGCAATGTGGATCGCATGAGCAACGGCCGCCTCAAAATCCATGTCTACGGCGCCGGCGAACTGGTGCCGGCCCTGGAAGTGTTCGATGCCGTGTCCCAGGGCACCGCGGAGATGGGCCACGCCGCCGCCTACTACTGGAAGGGCAAGCTGCCCTCGGCGCCGTTTTTTTCCACCATACCCTTCGGCATGTCGGTCAATGAACTCAACGCCTGGCTGCACCACGGCGGCGGCCTGGAACTGTGGCGGGAGGCCTATGAACCCTTCAACATCATCCCCTTCGCGGCGGGCAATACCGGGGTGCAGATGGCCGGCTGGTTCAACAAGGAAATCAACAGCATGGCGGACTTCCGCGGGCTGAAGATGCGCGTCCCCGGACTCGGCGGCGATGTCATCCAGCGCGCCGGCGGCCAGCCCATCAATATCCCCGGCGGCGACCTGTATACCTCCATGCAGACCCGGGTGATCGACGCCCTGGAATGGGTCGGCCCCTACAACGACATTGCCTTCGGCTTCCACCAGGTGGCCCGGTACTACTACTACCCCGGTTGGCAGGAGCCGGGCCCGTCCCTGGAACTGCTGGTCAACAAGCGCGCCTTCGAATCCCTGCCGGCGGATTTGCAGGCGATCGTCGAGGTGGCGGCCAGGGCGCTCAACCAGTCGGTGCTGGATGAGTATGTCGCCCGCAACGCTTCCTCCTACCAGGAGCTGGTGGAGCGCCACAAGGTGGACGTGCGCCGTCTGCCCGACGAGGTGCTGGACGGGCTTCGCGAGCTGTCTCGCCAGGTGGTGGAAGAGCTGGCGGCCAGCGACCCGCTGGCCGCCCGCGTCCATGCATCGAAGCAGGCCTTCATGGCGAAAAGCATCGAATATCTGAGCATCAGCGAGGAGGCCTATTCGGAAATTCGCCATTGATGGCAGTCCCGCTCACTACCCCGGAACGGCCCATTGCGGGCCGTTTTGCCTTGGGCGCCGCCGTCCGTGGCCGTTGCCGTGGTCAGGTCAGGGAGAAAGACGGGCAGCGGCGTCCGCCAGCAGTTTCAGTTGTGCTTCCAGCCGAGGCGTGGCGGGCAGGCCGCGCAACAGCGCATAGCGTCTGGCATTGGCGAGCGCCGCTTCGCGCCCCTTCGGGGGTTGTGGCGCGGGCAGCCCTTGCAGGCTGTCCACCAGCAAGCGGGCGGCCAGTTGTTCGGCCTTCAGTTCGGTTTCCTGGATGGCGCGGCGCAGCTCTCCGGAGTGATCCTGTAGTGGCTCCGGGCTGTGGGTTTTCAGCCAGCGGCGTGCGTTGCGCAGTCTTTCCGTGACGGACGCCTGCCAGTCGGAGGTGGCTTCCACCATGGCCGCCACCGACGGTTGCGACAGCCTGCCCCGGCAGGCACCGCACCACAGGCAGCACAGCAACACCATCACATCCAGCCCCAGTTCGTCCTGAAGGGCCAGGCAGGTTTCCTGCACCCGTGGCAGTCCGTAGACCGCCAGGGCAAAGTCCCAGAACGCGTCACTCACGCAACACTTCAAAGGATTGCAGATAGGGATTGGCGGGGTTGCGCTGGATCTGGATGAACTGATACCCGGTGGCCAGGTGGCAACGGTTGCAGGCATCGATGACCCCGTCGAAGGCGCTCTGGGCGCTCTCCACCACGCCACTGTCGATAGCCTCCTCCAGCAGCTCGAAGGCGGGCACCAGCATGGCGGTGGTCAGAGGCCCCACCGCCACGCCGTGGTACTCGCCAAAGGTTTCGATAGCCTCGATGACTTCCTCCAGTTCGTGGGCGTAGAAATCCGCCAGGGGCAGGTTGTCGTGGTCTAGGGAGAGCTGAAGCTTGTGGCCGTGGAGACCCAGCTTGCCCATCAGGTCGGCGAGCCCTTCCTCGCCAGAGGCAGCTAGACCGAAGGGTAGCAACAGCGACAGAGCCAGGGCCTGCAGGCAGCGCCGCTGAGTGAAGCTCTGGGGTTTCTTCATGCGTATTTCTCCAAGCTGGGTCGTGGATACCATCTCTGCTATACCGCCACAAGCACCGTTTAGGCTGGATTGAGCGGGGTGATCCCCACCACTCCGAGCGGCTTCATGGTGGGTTACGCCTGCGGCCAGCCTGCCCCCTACGAGTCACCGCCATGCCAGCACAAGGCTGCCCGTAGGATGGGTTGAGCAAAGCGATACCCATCATTGCACGGGCTAGCGCCGCCAGAACATGGGCGAGAACAGCACCAGCACGGTGAAGATCTCCAGCCGCCCGAGGATCATGGCGGCGGACAGCACCCATTTGGAAAAGGTGTTGATGCCGCCATAGTTGGCCGCCACGTCGCCGAGACCAGGGCCCATGTTGTTGAGGCTGGCGGCGGTGGCGGACCAGGCGGTGACATAGTCCATGCCCGCCGCCAGCAACAGCAGCACGATCAGATAGTACACCGCCAGGTAGACCCCGAAGAACGCCCACACGGCATCGGTCACCCGGGTGGGCACCGCCCAGTTGCGGATCTTCATGGAGAACACGCCGCTGGGGTGCACCAGGCGCGAGGTTTCACGCATCACCTGCTTGCCCATGATCAGCATGCGGCCCATTTTCACGCCGCCGGTGGTGGAGCCGACACAGCCGCCGAAGAATGACATCACCAGCAGGAAGAAGGGCAGGAAGCTTGGCCACTCGCTGAAATTGGCGGTACCGAAACCTGTGGTGGTCATGATCGACACCAACTGGAAGATGCCGTGGGCGAGGCTCAGCTCGATACCGTAGATCCGAGAAAAGAACAGATAACCGCACACCACCACCGAGCAGCCCAGCAGGGTGAGCAGAAAGGTCTTGGCTTCCGGGTTGCGCCAGTAGTGAAACACGGTTCCCCGAATCCAGGCGTAGTAGTGCAACCCGAAACTGACCGACGACACCGCCATGAAAAAAATACAGATGGCGTAGATGAGGTTGTTGTCGTAAAAACCGATACTGGCGTCGTAATTGGCGAAGCCCCCGGTGGCGATGGTGGAGAAACTGTGGGTGAGGGCATCGAAGAAGTTCATGCCCGCCAACCAATAGGCAAGAGTGCAGACAGCGTTGAGCAGCACATAGATGATGAACAGCGCCTTGGCGGTCTCGGCGATGCGCGGCGTCATCTTGCTTTCCTTGGACGGTCCCACCATCTCCGCCCGGTACAGCTGCATGCCGCCGATGCCCAGCATGGGCATGATGGCCACGGCGATCACCACGATGCCGATGCCGCCGAGAAAGTGCAGTTGCTGGCGGTAGTAGAGGATCGATTTGGGCAGGTGGTCGATGCCGCTGATCACCGTGCCGCCGGAGGTGGTAATGCCGGACACGGATTCGAACAGGGCATCGGCGAAGGTGGTGGTCACCCCGTCCACCAGCACCAGCGGCAGGGTGCCGGTGACGCCAAGCACCACCCAGAACAGTACGGTGATGATAAAGCCGTCGCGTGTGCGCAGTTCGATGGGGATGCGGCTAAACGGCAGCCACATCAGCATGCCCAGGGAGAAGGTGATGGCGAAGGACAGGAAGAAGGCCTCGGAGGTCTGCTCCTTGTAGATGACGGCCACCACGATGGGCAGCAGCAGGGTGCCGCTGAAGGCCATCAGGAACAGGCCGAGAATTCGCGAGACAATGGCGGGATGCATGGCTGATTCCGGTCCGCGACGCTAGAAGAAGGAAAAGCCAACCTGGAACAGGCGCTCGATGTCCTTGACCCGGCGCTTGTCCACCACGAACACGATGACATGGTCGCCGCTTTCGATGATCGTGTCGCGGTGGGCGATGATCACCTCGCCGTTGCGCTCCAGGGCCGCCAGGGTGGCGCCGGGGGGCGACTTGATCTCCTCGATGCGCCGCCCCACCACCTTGGAGTTCTTGGCGTCGCCGTGGACGATGATTTCCAGCGCCTCGGCGGCGCCGCGGCGCAGGGAGTGGACATTGACGGCGCCGCTCTTGCGCACATGGGTGAGCAGCAGGCTGGTGGTGGCCTGTTGTGGCGACACGGCGATATCGATTTCGCCACCCTGCATGAGGTCGGCGTACACCTGATTCTGGATCAGGGTCAGCACCTTGCGGCAACCCAGCCGCTTGGCCAGCAGGGAGGCCATGATGTTCACTTCATCGTCGTTGGTGAGGGCCAGGAACAGATCCGTCTTGTCGATGTTCTCCTCGAGGAGCAGCTCCTGGTCGGTGGCGGAGCCGTTCAGTACCGTGGTCTTGTTGAGGTGTTCCGCCAGGAATTCGCAGCGGGCCTTGGAAAACTCGATGATCTTGACGTTGTAGTCGCGCTCCAGGGCCTGGGAGAGACGGTAGCCGATGTTGCCGCCACCGGCGATGATCAGGCGGCGGTAGGGGTTTTCCAACTGGCGCAGCTCCCCCATCACGGCGCGTATATTGTTGCGGGCGGCGATGAAGAACACTTCGTCACCGTCCTCGATCACCGTGTCCCCCTCCGGCACGATGGGCCGGTCGCGGCGGAAAATGGCGGCCACCCGGGAATCCACCTTGGGCATGTGCTCCCGCAGGGAGCGCAATTGGTGCCCCACCAGGGGGCCGTCACTGTAGGCGCGCACCGCCACCAGTTGCATGATGCCATTGGCAAAATCCAGCACCTGCAGGGAGCCGGGCTGTTCCACCAGCCGGTGGATGTAGTCGGTGACCACCTGCTCCGGGGTGATCAGCACATCCACCGGCACATGCTCGGGGGTGAACAGCTTGTCCCGGAAGCGGGGGTTGGCGTAGCTGTGGGCGCGGACGCGGGCGATCTTGGTGGGGGTGCGGTACAGGGAGTAGGACACCTGGCAGGCCAGCATGTTGATCTCGTCGCTGCTGGTGACCGCCACGATCATGTCGGCGTCTTCCATGCCGGCCCGCAGCAGCACATCCGGGTGGCAGCCCATGCCCTCCACGGTGCGGATGTCGAGGCGGTCCTGCAGTTCCCGCAGGCGATTGCCGTCGATATCCACCACGGTGATGTCGTTGGCCTCCCCCGCCAGGTGTTCCGCCAAGGTGCCTCCCACCTGGCCGGCGCCGACAATGGTGATCTTCATGGTAGTGTCCCTGTCAGGGTGATTGGGCTTCCAGTGGGGCCTGTTTTTCCAATAGAGCGTAGTAGAACCCGTCGGCGCCGCCTCCCGTGGGCAACAACTGGCGGCCAAACCGGGTTGCCAGGCCCCAGTCGCCGACAATCGGCAGCGTGCGGGCGTCCCCACGCCCGTCGACAAAGGTCGCCACCACGGCATCGTTCTCCGCCGGCAGCACCGAACAGGTGGCGTACAGCAGGAGGCCGCCCGGTTTCAGGGTGTGCCACAGGGTGGCCAACAGCCGCCCTTGGGTTTCGGCAAGCCTGCCAATGTCGGCGGGTTGGCGCAACAGTTTGATGTCGGGATGGCGACGGATCACCCCACTGGCGGAACAGGGGGCGTCCAGCAGGATGCGGTCAAAGGGTTTCCCATCCCACCATCCGGTGGTGTCCGAGGCATCGGCGGCGATCAGGGTTGCCGAGAGTTGCAGCCGGTGGAGGTTGTCCTCCACCCGCGCCAGCCGTTCGCCATCCATGTCCAGGGCCACCAGTTGCGCCAGCGCCGGCTGCTGTTCCAGCAGGTGGCAGGTCTTGCCCCCCGGGGCGGCGCAGGCATCGAGCACCCGCTCCCCCGGTTGCGGATCCAGCAGCGCGGCGCACAGTTGCGCGGCCTCGTCCTGGACGCTGACCCAGCCAGCGCCAAACTCGGGTAGCAGATCGATGGTGACGGGGGTGTCCAGATAGATGGCGGTGGCGGCCAGGGAGGCTGGCCGGGCGGCGATGTTGGCTTGCTCCAGCAGTGCCAGGTAGTGCTGTCGAGAACAGTGGCGGGTATTGACCCGCAGGGTCATGGGGGGGCGCTCGTTGTTGGCGGCGATCAGGGTTGCCGCCTGTTGAGGCCAGGCCGCGGCGAAAGCCTCGCGCAACCAGTCCGGGTGGGCGCTGGTGAAGCGCGGGTTGTCCGCCAGCGCCGACTCGAGGGCTTCCCGCTCCCGCAGGAAACGGCGCAGCACGCCATTG
>JBJHDJ010000092.1:7619-8243 GCA_050486485.1 Porticoccaceae bacterium | reverse complement strand
CGCCTTGAGGGTGCGCTGTGCGCGACGCGACGGCGATCATGCCGAACTCGAACCCGAGCAGTGGCTGCTGATCGAATGGCCACGGGGCAAGGAGGAACCGGAGAAATACTTTCTGAGCAATCTGCCGATCACGACCCCGCTGCGCGAGCTGGTGCGTCTGGCCAAACTGCGCTGGCGCATCGAGCGCGACTACCAGGAACTGAAACAGGAATTGGGACTTGGGCAATTCGAGGGACGAAGTTGGCGAGGATTCCACCATCATGCCAGCTTGTGCATTGCAGCCTATGGATTTCTCGTTGCTGAGCGGATATCGGCACCAAAAAAAACGCTGCGTGATCCGTTATTCAGCGAAATCCCTGCCTTACCCGAAGACTACCGGCCACGCGGCGCCCCTGCGGCGTCAGCGCCACATACCGAACTCGATCGCGACACTGCGCCTCGAGCTCGCCGTGGGACTGATCGCCAGGCTCGGGCGATGCCCTTGTTGCGGAGGGCAGAGGGATGACTTTTTGTAACACAGTAAAACTAGGCAAGGGTAACTACCGGCACCACCACCTCCCAGCGGTTTACCTTGCTGAGGTGCTGATACGGCTCCTCGGCTTCCTCGGCGTATCGGACCACCAC
>JBJHDJ010000092.1:0-7609 GCA_050486485.1 Porticoccaceae bacterium | reverse complement strand
ATGGGCGTCGAGCAACTGAAAGCGACCATCCGATTCCCGCCACTGTAATGGACTGCCGGCATCCAGCCGGGCTATGTGTTGATGAATATCAGCGCGCTCGGGGTGACGACCGGCGAAGCCGATGTCTATGTCGCCAAGGGAAAGTGTGCGGTATCGCTTGCGCAGCTCGGGTTCGTAATCGCCCTGCCAGGGCATGGCCACAGAGACGGTTTCCAGCGTGGTGCTGAAACCATTACCCGCTTCGAATTCACACAATGACAGGGTCTGCGCGGCTCGGGTCATGCCCACATAATACAGACGCCGCTCGTCGTCCAGGGTGGCCACATCGGCGCTCCAGCCGCCATCCAGCATGACCACATGGCAAAACTCCAACCCCTTTGCCGAGTGCACGGTGCCCAGATACAGACCCTCGGCGGGTTTCTGGCGGATGTCCCGCAGGTAGTCGTAAAACCAGTCAATCAGCGCCGGGCCCTTAAGCTGGACGTCACCCAATTCGAGTTTGAGCTGTTCGATGGCGTCCGAGAGCACACCCAACCAAAAGTCGTCGGGGTTCAGACTCGCAAGCACAGCGCCCAACTCGTCAGCGTTGGCGGGTCCCGTCAGGCAAGAGAGCGTGTCGACGAAGCGAATGAACCCCCGGTGTCGCGTCAGAGCGGGCGCTCGTTCCTTGTCCGCCGCCAAGTGATAGGCCACTGCGTTCTGCTCACACCAGGCCTGCACGGGTTCAAGATACTTGTGGGTCCGGGCGAGGATGGCACAATCCGACCAGCTCGAGTTGCCAGCCGCCAGTAATGTCTGCAATCGGGAAATGGCTGCCTGGGCCTGACGATTGCCCTCCCGGCTGTCCGCTTCGGTCAATATCACACGCAGCACCTGCCCCTGCGCCACGCCATCCCGGGTTTGCCACGGGCCGCCCGCGGGATCGCCACCCCGTGCGTCATTGATACATATGGGGTGCTGCTGCTTGAGCCGACCCGTGTTGCTGCCAATCAGCCGATTGGCAGCCCCGATGATGTGGCGGGTGGAGCGGTAGTTCTCGACCAGGTAGTCGATGCTGGCCTCATACTCTTCGCGATAACGCTCGATATAGCGATTGCTGGTGTTACGCCAGGCGTAGATGTTCTGATCGTCGTCCCCCACGGCGAGAATGCACAGTCGCTGCTCCTGATCCACGTGGCGGCCGGCCAGCGCGCTGACCAGGCGGTACTGTATTTCATCAATATCCTGATATTCGTCCACCAGGATATAGCGGTATCCGCCCAGCAATTGGTCACGCAGTTCGTCCTCGCCACTGGCCGTGGCGGCGCCCTCCAGCAGCGCGACGGCTTGCTCCAGTATCTCGCGAAGCCGCTGCTCATCAACATTGCCATGGCGCTGAAAGCGGATGCCGGTCAAGCGCATGGCCAAACCGTGGTAGGTCATGACGGTGACCCCGTAGGCATCGGGACCCACCAACCCTTGAAGCCGCTTGCGGATCTCATTGGCGGCATGACGGTTGAAGGTCAGCGCCACCACCGCGCGAGCAGGGACCCGTTTCACCCGCAGGAGATAGGCAATGCGGTGGACGATCACCCGCGTCTTGCCCGAGCCCGGGCCGGCGAGAATCAGCCGGTTTCGATCGTCATCATCCATCACAGCATTGCGCTGGCTGGGGCTCAATGGGCCGACAATCGCCTGCCAGGATTCTTCGCTGGTGGCCCGATTCAACACCTGCTGTTTGCCTGAAAAATAACGCTCGAGAAAGTCCTCCTTGCTCTGGCTGAAATAGTCGATCACCAGTCGAAGCGCATCAGCCATGGCCTTCAGCGCTGTTTCGGCATACTGGCGCATGACATGGACCTGGATGGTACGCTCCCGATAGTGCTCCTCGAGGCGATTGAAATCACTTTTCAGATAGCGGCCTTTCTTGTTGTCGTTGATCTCGATGGTCATGGCCCGCCGCATCACTGTCATACCGTGGTTCAGTGCGACAACGCCCTGCTGATGCAGATAAAGCAGCACATGCTCCACCGCGCGACGACGCTCGGCGGACGGTATGGTGGCGTTCAACGCCAGATCCCTGGCGATCCGCTCCTCCAACTCGCCAAAGCTGGTTGCCACCATGGCGTCCTTGCTGCGCAGGTCCGGCGGAAGCTTGCCAATCAAAAATGGCACGATAACCGCGGCCAACGCCCTGCGCTTCTCACCCAGCTTTTCCAGCTGAACCCAGCGATAGCCATTCAGGACGCGCAGTTTCAGGTAATCCTGATTAAGGGTTCTGATTTCGAAACTGCTGCGCTGACCCGTGTCACTGGATTTGTCGCGGGACAGGCTTTTCAGGAGCGTCAACACCTGCACCGGCAGCAAAGTCTCATCCCCCAGCCGCTCCTTGAGCGCGGACGCGAGCGAGCTCAAGCAAAGGTCCTGCCATTCGCCGCCGGATGCGTCGGGGGCGGACTCCGCCAGTTGCTCGAACAGGGCTTTCTCCAACCGCGCGGTCTTGAGCAGTTCCTTCTCGGCCGAGTTCGACACACCGTGACGCAGATACAGGGTCAGTTGGGTATCGTTGATCAACAGGCCCAAAGCTTCCATCTGGCGCAGGGAGTCGACCACCTCCTCGTGGGTCTGGCCGGTGAGCTGCATCAGCAGGTCGGTGCTCACCCGCGCATCCGGGCCAGCACCGCGCAGGTAATCGAGGATGACCGCGAACTCCTGTCGTTTGCGCTCGGACAAGTTGGCCTCCTTCAGGATGCGCTCCGCGTCATCCTTGTTGGCGCCCAGTTTGGCCGGAAATATACGGGTAATGTTCGCCTCGCGCTTGAGGAAGTCACCGCGCTCCAGCCATGAAATGGCGGTGGTGACCTTGGTCTCGGCATCCCGCTCGCCAATATCGAAACTGGTATCTACGCTGTCATCCCGCAGCACCTCGCCGGCAGTGATGACCAGCGGCTCGCCGTTGCGCCGGGCGCTTTCGTAACGCAGTTTACGCAGTATCTGCTGCACATCCCGCAAGGTAAGACGGGAGTTCTCGCTCAGCTTGAACTGGGTCTCGATATCATTGGGGTCGTAGAGCAAAACGCAGTGGGCATTCTCCCGGTCTCGACCGGCGCGGCCCGCCTCCTGCAGGTAGTTTTCAAGGGAGCCGGGAATGTCGGCATGCACCACCAGCCGAATATCCGATTTGTCCACCCCCATGCCGAAGGCATTGGTGGCAACGATCACTCGCAGCTGACCGGCCTTGAAGGCGTCCTGAATGTCTTTTTTCTCGTTGGGCTCCAGCCCGGCGTGAAAATGATCGCAGGCCCAGCCCTGATCCGCGATGAACCGAGCCATCTCCTCGGCCTTGCGCCGGCTCGCCACGAAGATGACCGCGCCACCTTTACTGTCGCCCAGGTATTCGTTCAGCAACCCGAGGGCATGCCCCCGCTTTTCCTGTTGACCGCACGGCAACACATCGAAGGAAAGATTGGTGCGCTCGGGGCTGCCGATGAAACTGCGAAAAGTCACTCCCAACTGGTCCTGGAAGTGGTGTCGTATATCATTGAGTACATCCGGCTTGCCCGTGGCGGTAAAACACCCGATGGGCGCCAGTTCAGCATCGCCGGTAAATTCGCGGATGAAGCGGGCGGCGTACAGGTAGTCCGGGCGAAAGTCGTGGCCCCACTTGGACAGGCAGTGAGCCTCGTCAAAGATCCAGGCGCCGATACGGCGCTGGGCAATGGCCTTTCTGAATCCCTGATTACGAAACTGCTCCGGCGACACCAGCAATATGCCGATATCGCCCATCTGCAGCTTGTCCAGCACATCGGCCCGCTCCGGCAAGGACAGCAGCCCGTTCAGGGCAGCGGCGCATTCGATGTTGCGCTCCAGCAGCCCATCCACCTGATCCTTCATCAACGATTGCAGCGGCGAGATGATGATCGTCAGGCTGCCGTTGCGATGGTAACGATTGAGCGCCGGGAGCTGATAACAGAGGGACTTTCCGCCCCCGGTAGGCAACACCGCCAGCACATTCTCGCCGCGCATGCCCGCCAGCACGGTGTCGTGTTGCAGACTATGCCCATCGGATTCATGCCGAAAATCGTCAAACCCGAAGTAACGCTTGAGTTCACGGCGAGGATCGTGGGTACTCTGACAGTACTGACAGTCGTCGGCGGCACAGGGGATATCGCGCAACTCGCGTATCAGTTGCCCGGTTTTCGGGTATTGATGATAGACCCACGGCGCCAAAACCGAGTTGCCACCCGACACTCGCAGCCACGCCAGCACATAGGCCAGGGGCCAATGCCAGTCCGGGTCGGGCAGCTCGTGCTCCAGCAGTCGGTTCAAGCGCACCCGACACACCTTGAGGTCACGCCCCAGCGCTGGGTCCGACTCTTCCAGCAGCCGCGGAATCAAAGCCGCCACCTCATCCAGCGGCAAGGCTGGACGACCGGTCAGGCTGGCAAGAAAAGCCCCTACCCCCCTGCTGTCATCGGCGCCAATCAGGCCCTGATAGCACAGCAATTCCGCCTGCCGCTGCTCGCCCAGAAGCTTGAAGGCCGCACCCTGATCACCGAACAGCTCCCAGGTGGCGCGGCAGTCCGCCAAGGGGGAGTTGAGGCTTGCGCGCACCAGCTTGTAGCCCTTGATCAGGCGGTGGTAGGGGTTCAGGGGGAAGGCCAGGGGCGACAACAACAGGGTGTCAATGACGGGCAACCTGAGCAACTGGGGGGTTTTGCCAATCTGCGCCAGCACTGGCAGGTCATGAGCCAAAAGATTGTGCCCCAACAGGCAGTCCGCGCCCACGCCCATGGCGTCGACCTGTTCCAGGGCGCGCTCAAGGGGCGACGAGCCGTTGACCTTGCATTCAAGCTCGTCGCCGGAGTCAACCCGCAAGGCGCCTACCATGAAAACAGGGGGAACTTGGGCCTCAGGCCTGGCAATCCCTGTCTCAAGATCCAGAATCAACGCTGATGAGGGGTACTTGCCCATGAACCCCATCTACTCCCTTTTACGCGGGCCAGTCTCTGCCAAGCAGGTCAGGCCCAACAGCCCTGCGCGCTTCAAGCACGCTCGATGATCCGATTTGAGTCAGGGTCCATGCCTTCCACTCCTGTCGCGGTCACTTTTTCGACTCGTCTCGTCCCGAGCAACCACTCGTTAGCCGCCATATCTCCGTTTCGGCTCGAGGAATTGGTGAGCCATGGCGGCCAGGGTTCAATCAATCATCGCCTTGAGTAGCGCATCCCGAGCATCGGAATAAAACTGGATATCGATCTTGGTCGCCATGTCGTCCGACAGATCGAATAACTGCCGGCGGCAGGCAACAGGCATAAGCAATGCAGTCGCGCCCTTTTCCACGGCGATTTCCGCAATCGTCACCGGATTGTGGATCGGCTCCACGGAGACGCCGACAATGATCAAACCACCACGCGCACTTTTTCATCAGTAGCGCCGTGCTCAATGCGACCAAAGACGCCATACCGGGGGAAAGCGGCAACAGGCTCAAGCGAACGATGCGATGCAGCGCCACTATCGATTGACGTCATCGCCGAAACGACCGTCAAAAACCCTGGATTCCATTGGGAGGCGGGCTGGCCAACAGCGTACGTTCAACCGTCGCCGCTTGATCTCGCCCCCACGCATCGCCTGGTATCCCTGGGTTCTAGTTGATGGGCAGTGTACCCACAGGGATACCAAAAATCGATAGATACACGTAGACACTCATAGACACACAGAGACAAAAAAGCCCGCGGAAATGCGGGCTTTTCAGGCACTTATGGATACTTATGGACACTCATAAACAAGCAACTGGAGGCGCGGGTCGGAATCGAACCGGCGTAAACGGAGTTGCAGTCCGCTGCATAACCACTCTGCTACCGCGCCTTGGTGAAGGTCCGGGGGTTGCCCGGCTCGCCCTGTGGCAGCTGCGAGGGTCCGTATTCTATGGATTCGGGGCGGGGAATCAAGTCCGACGGTCTGTTTTGTCGCGATTACTGGCCACCAGGTCGGGCCATGCAGCCGCCAGGTACTGGCACATGGACCACAGGGTGAGCAGCGCCGCCACATACAGCAGGGCGACGCCGAGCTGGTCCCACAGGGGATATTTGTCGGGATTGATCAGCAGCAGGACGAAAATGGCGATCATCTGCAGGGTGGTCTTGACCTTGCCCACGAAGGACACCGCGACACTGGTGCGACGGCCGATCTCCGCCATCCACTCCCGCAGGGCGGAGATGACGATCTCGCGACTGATGATCACCATGGCGGGAATGGCGAACAGCAGCGTGGCATGACTTTGCAGCAACAGCACCAGGGCGACGGCGACGATCAGCTTGTCCGCCACCGGATCGAGGAAGGCGCCGAACGGCGTCATCTGGTTGAGCTTGCGGGCCAAATAGCCATCGAACCAGTCGGTGATGGCGGCAATGCCGAAAATGGCGGCGCTGGCGGGGTGGCGCCACTCCCAGGGCAGGAAATACACCACCACCAGCAGGGGAATGCACAGGATGCGCAACAAGGTCAGGAGATTGGGCAGATTCCACATGGCCGGGGCACTTGGTAGGACAGGGTCAAGTTAATCATTGTGGAGGACACTGTAAATAGTTTCGGCCACTTTTCGGCTGATACCGGGCACCTTCATCAGATCCGCCACACTGGCTTTTTCCACTTCCCCGTAACCGCCGAAGTAGCGCAACAGTTCGCGGCGGCGCTTGGGACCCACCCCCTCGATGTGCTCCAGGGGGGATTCGCGGCGCTTCTTGTCCCGCCGCTGGCGGTGGCCGGTGATGGCAAAACGGTGGGCCTCGTCGCGGATCTGTTGGATCAGGTGCAGGGCGGGCGTATCGGCCCGCAGCACCCGTTCCCTGTCGGCGGTGGCCAGCAGCAGGGTTTCCATCCCGGGTTTGCGGGTGGTGCCCTTGGCCACTCCCACCAGCACCACCCCCTGCACCCCCAGGTTGTCGAGGCTGTCGGCGGCCATGCGCAATTGGCCCTTTCCCCCATCAATCAACAGAATGTCCGGCAAGGTGCCCTCCCCCTGCTTGAGGCGACGATAGCGCCGCTCCAGGGCCTGCCCCATGGCGGCGTAATCATCCCCGGCGGCGACGCCCTCGATATTGAAGCGGCGGTAGTCGGACTTGATGGGGCCCTCCGCTCCCCACACCACGCAGGACGCCACCGTGGCCTCGCCGCCGCTGTGGCTGATATCGAAGCACTCGATGCGCTCGGGGATGGCCTCCAGGTCCAGGGCGTCCCGCAGGGCCTCGAGGCGATCCGCCACCGTTTGCCGGGAAGCCAAGCGGCTGGCGAGATTCTGGGTAGCGGTGCGGGAGGCCAGTTCCAGCCAGCGGGCGCGGGTTCCCCGCACCGAGGTTTTGACGGCCACTCGGCGCCCCAGGGCACGGCTGATGGCGTCCGTCAGCAGCGCGGCCTCGTCGGCGGGAATGTCGGCGATGATCTCCCGGGGCAGTTCTCCGAGGCCGCCACCGGTCAGATAGAGCTGGGAGATGAATTCCCCCAGCAGAGTCCGGGGGTCGTCCGCCAGGGGTGTCCTGGGATAAAAGCCGCGACTGCCGAGAATGCGCCCCTGGCGAATGAACAGCAGGTGGACGCAGGCGATGTCGCCGGAGACATCCGCCGCCAGCAC